>JBDSGC010000232.1:0-3630 GCA_039919215.1 Thermoanaerobaculia bacterium
AACAGCGCGATGCAGCGCTGTTGAGATCTCGATGACACATCCTCACGCGAGTTCCCTCTCCCCGCCGCAGCGAGGAGAGGGTCCGCGAAGCGGGGTGAGGGGTCTCTCCTGCACTCATGAGCGACCCCTCATTCGGCCTTCGGCCACCTTCTCCCCGCTGCGGCGGGGAGAAGGAACTCGATCGTGAGAGGCGCCGTGGGGTCATTAGAAGCCAGGACCTGGCGGGAACGCTGCGCCTGAGAGAAAGACACGGGCGCGGCGGCAAAGCGCCGGAGGCGCGATTGACCCTAGCCCAGCACTTCAGTCCTGGGACTTGAGGGGCTCCCCCAGACGAGTCCCGGAGGGACGATTGACGATGCTTCGTTGCGACATGTTCAATCGTCCCTACGGGACTCGCAAATCCGCATAACCTGGGAGTTTCTCGGAAGCCGGACAACGGGGCGATGCGCCGACGACGGCGTGACGGCCAGCGGCCCGTTCTGCGCCAATGATCCCCTCAGCGCCGCACCTTCTTCATCCCGGTCCGCGCGCG
Organism: Thermoanaerobaculia bacterium; assembly: GCA_039919215.1. Taxonomy (GTDB): domain Bacteria; phylum Acidobacteriota; class Thermoanaerobaculia; order Gp7-AA8; family Gp7-AA8; genus JBDSGC01. The sequence continues at coordinate 533 of JBDSGC010000232.1, forward strand.
TACCACCAGATGAATGGGTGAGCCGGTGAGCGTCAGCGCCTCGCGGAACTGATTCTCGAGATACCGCCGGTAGGAAAAGTGGATCGGGTCATCCATGTTGGAGAAAAGAGCGAAGGTAGGAGGCTGCGTTTTGAGCTGCGTCACGTAGTAGAACCGCCGCTGTTTTCCGCGCACGGCCGGCGGATGGTGCGCAGACACGGCGCGCTCGAGGATCTGATTCAGCACCGAGGTCTGGTAACGGCGCCGGTAACCCACCACGATCTCGTCGATGCTCTGGAAGATTTTCTCCACACGCCGGCCGGTTTTGGCCGAGATGAACTCTACCGGCGCGTACGGCAGGAACTTGAGCTTGAAGCGGATCTCTTCTTCCACTTTCTTGGAGTCTTCCTGCGTGTGCTGGCCGATGTCCCACTTGTTGATGAGGAGCATGGCCGCCTTGCCTGCATCCTCCGCGTAGCCGGCCACCGTGGCGTCCTGACCGGTCACCCCGTCGGTGGCGTCGATCATCACCAGAGCGATCTCGCAGCGCTCGATTGCTTTTCGGGCCGAGATCACCGCCAGCTTCTCTGCCTCTTCCGTGGTCTTTCCCCGTCTGCGGATGCCGGCCGTGTCGATGAGGAGATACCGCCGCCCTCCCCGTTCGATTTCCGAGTCGATGGCGTCGCGGGTGGTGCCGGAGATCGGCGACACTACCGCTCGTTCTTCGTTGGTCAAACGGTTCAACAGCGACGACTTTCCGACATTCGGGCGCCCGATGATGGCCACCCGGATCGGCGCGTCCTCTTCTTCATCGGAGTCTTCCGCGGAGTCGGCAGGAACGATCTCCTCGATGGCGTCGATCACGTCATCCGTCCCGGCGCCATGCTCCGCGGAGATTCCCATCACGTTCTCGAAGCCGAGCTCGTAGAACTCGGAGACATTGGCCTCCGCGTCCTTGCGATCGACCTTGTTCACCAGCAGCAGCGTCCTTCCCGCCGCCGATCGCAGGTCGCTGGCGATCTCCCGATCCTCCGGGAGGATCCCGGCCGCCCCGTCGACGACGAAGAGCACGAAATCGGCGGATTCCAGAGCCCGCCTGGCCTGCTCCCGGATCTCCCCGGCATACGCAGACATCGGGCTGTCGCCGTACTCGAGGCCTCCCGTATCGGTGAGCTCGTAACGCCGGCCGTCATCGAGCTCCACGATGTCCGAGAGCCGGTCGCGGGTCATCCCCGGAAGGTCATGGGTCAGCGCTCGACGTTGACCGGCCAGGCGGTTGAAGAGGGTCGACTTCCCGACATTGGGGCGGCCGATGATGACAACCTTCTTCCAGATCCGAGGGGGCATTGGGGGCGAATGCTACAATGAGGATCATGCCGGCGAGCCCTGAATCGGAGAACTGCCGCCTCTGCGGAACCGCCGTTCCCTCTCACGAACTGCACCGAAGACTGTGCAGTGTCTGCGATGAGTACGCCCAGCACGTCGCCCTGCAGAGCGACAAGGCACTCGAGCATGTCGTCGGCGAGCTGCAGAACGGTCCGATGTTCCTCGCGGCCTCGAAGAACCGCCACTAGGCCGTGCCGGCCCCGTTCAGAACTCGAAACTGAACATGGGGACGTAGTGCCAGGCGATCCAGAACAGCAAGGCGCCGACGGCGGTGTTCAGGAAGTTCCTCACACCATTCGGGACCTCCGGGTGAGCGCTCCCGACCACGCTCTCGAGATAGGAACCGAGCGCTGCGCTGGCCGTGACCACGCCGATGACCCACGCTTTGTCGATGACGATCGAACCGGTGAATCCCGGCCGCAGTTGATGCACGGCCATACTCGTTCCGGCGACGGCGACGCCGAAGGCACCGATGATTCCGGCAAGGGTTCCTTCCATGGAGATCGCTCCCTCGGTGCCTCGTTCGACGCGACGGAAGGACAACGGGCGGAAGGTGGAGCGGCCGAGCCACTGCCCGATCTCCGAGCCGACGGTGTCGCAGGTGGCAGTGGCCAGGGCAGTGATGCCCATGAACAGCGGAACGAGTCCCAGTCCGCGCCAGCAGGCCACCGCGCAGGCGGCCGCCACACCGACGTTGGCGAACGCATGGCTTGCTCCGCGCCGGCCTCCGCCGTGCTGCGCCAGCCCCGCGCTGGATTTCCGGGCGTATCCGAGCTTCGTACACAGCGTCCCGAGGATGAAGAAGGCCAGCAGCGCGACGTACATCGCCGGTCCTGCGCCCACCACCACGATGTTGCCGAGCAGCCAGCCAGCCACGCATCCGGAGAGATCCACGCCGCCGAGAAGAAGTCCGAGGACTGCCAACACGGTATTCACGACAATCCACGGCCAGGCGATGGTGGGCGCGGTGGCAAAGACGACCATGGGCTGGATGGCCAGCATGGCCAGGATGCCCGAAGCGGTGACCGGAACGGTGAGGTTGTCGTCGATGCCGAGGGGCAGCGTTTCCACGATACCGGCCAGGATGACGGCGACGAGCAACAGAAGGAGTGAAGGTGCGCCGAACACCCGGTTGATGGCGATCGACCCGATCGCTCCGGCGACCAGAAACGCCAGCAGTCCGTTCCAGCTTTTCGCCGCGTTCCACGGCAGTGGAGATGAGGTCGCCCGGCGGCCGGCAAGCGTGGCAAACCCATCGCCGAAGGCCAGAATCATCCAGGCGGCCGCAGCGATCTCCAGATGCCAGTTGAAGGCCACGATGAGCGCAGTCACTGCCAGCGGATAGAGCAGGATCCCGGCGTCGTAACCTCGTTCGTGCCGTGCGACGCGTTTCCCCACCAGCCGGTGCAGCAGCAGCCAGTTCCCCACCACCGCGCCGGCGGCGATCACGGCGGCGATCCGCCAGGGCACCCACCGAAGCGTGAACGCCAGCAGGCCGAAGGCGATGTGGATCGACTTGCGCAGCGTCTCGTGTGTGGTGAAGGAGGGCGGCGCCGCGCCCGTGCCGGACAGTTCGGTCATCGCGCGTATTCTGGCAGAAAGACGACGGAAATCCGGGAACGGCACTCACTCACGACGGCTACGTTGCAGATCCTTCGGCGTCTTCGCGGCTTCTAAATGATCACAGCCCACGCCGCCTCTTACGACCGAGTTCCTTCTCCCCGCCGCAGCGG
>JBDSGC010000233.1:0-11047 GCA_039919215.1 Thermoanaerobaculia bacterium
CGGGACAGGAACAGCAGCGCCCCGGTCATGGCATCGTTGATCGTCTTCGAACCCTGGGAGCCGCCGAAGATGAGAAGGCGGATGCGCGCGCCGTCTGCGGCACCAATGGCCCGTGCCGAGGCTGCGGTGAAGAACTCCTGCCGCACCGGGTTTCCGGTGACCACGCCATCAGTCCGCTGGAGACGGGGCAGCGCGCCCGCGAAGGCGACGGCCACGGTCTGGACGAATCGAGCCAGAATTCGGTTGGTCAATCCCGGATAGGCGTTCTGCTCGTGGATGGCCGTGGGAATCCCTCGCATGCGCGCGGCCGCGAGCACCGGTCCGGAGGCATAGCCGCCCACTCCCAGCACCATGCCTGGTCGGTGTCGCCCCAGCAGTCCCCAGGCCTGAAAGAAACCCACCGGCAGGCGGGCCAGATTTTTCGCCAGCTCCAGAGGACCTTTTCCCTGCAGTCCGCCCACGGAAATCAGTTCCAGCGGAAAGCCCGCTTTGGGGACGATGGTTGTCTCCAGTCCGCGCGCGGTCCCTACGAAAATCACGTTCCGTCCGTCGCCGCGACTGACGAATTCCTGCGCGATGGCGATGGCAGGGTAGATATGCCCGCCCGTTCCGCCGCCCGCGATCATCAGAGTCCTGGACATTGCGCACCTCCGGCAGACCGGCCCGGCCTCCCGACAACCAGTTGCTGCGTGGATGGATGGGGAACTGAGACGGCGCGAGATCTCAATGGCTGATTCACGATGGGAAGTTCTTCGACGGCGGTGCCGCGTTGTGCGTTGTCCGCCCTCGTCCACTCCGTCCCGTTCCAGCCATTCACGCCCATCACACCCCTCACGTCAGCTCGATTGTTGCGACAGATTCAGAAGAATTCCGACTGCGATCAGACTGGTCATCAGCGAAGATCCGCCGTAGCTCACCAGTGGCAGAGGCAGGCCTTTGGTCGGGAGCAGGCAGAGAGCCACGCTCACGTTGATCAGCACCTGGATGGCGATCAACAGCGTGAAGCCGAGCGCCGCGTAGAACTCGAAGCGGCCGTGCGCGTGGCGCGTCAGGCGGTAGCCGCGCCAGACCAGGAAGGCGAAAATGGCCAGCAGTCCAAATGCGCCGATGAAGCCCAGCTCCTCGCCGATGATCGAGTAGATGAAGTCGGTGTGCGGCTCCGGAAGAAAGAACAGCTTCTGCCTTCCGTTGCCGATGCCCAGTCCCCGCAGCCCGCCGGTGCCCACGGCAATCAGACTCTGCATGGCCTGGAATCCCTTTCCCAGCGGATCGGCCTCAGGATTCAGGAAGGTGAACAGGCGATCGCGGCGATAGGCAGTGTTCACGATCAGCATGGCTGCCGCGGGAACCAGCATCATGGCGAAGATGGCCATGCGGTTCCAGGCGATGCCCGCCGCGAAGATCATCCCCACCGCAACCAGGATGATGGTGGTGGCGGTGCCGAAATCCTCGAGGACGATGAGGCCGCCGAACAGTGCCATCACCGCCCCCAGCGGGAGCAGTGTGGCCGTGACCTCGTTGATCCGTTCCTCACGCTGCGCAAGAAAGGCCGCCAGAAAAAGGATCAGCACCGGCTTGGCGAACTCCGAGGGTTGCACCTGGAACATCGGAAGAACGATCCATCGGTGACGTCCGTTGATGGCCGGCTGGAACATGACCACGATCAGTGCGGCCAGCACGCCGATCATGAGCGCCGCGATCAACCGCCGGTCGCGCAGCCGCGATGTGTCGACATGCATCAGGGTCAGCATCACCGCACCGCCCGCCAGCAGCCACAGGCACTGCCGCGTCAGGAAGTAGTAAGGCGATTCCGCCCCCACCTTCTGCGTGGTGATCATGGCCGAGGCCGAATAGATCATCACCAGGCCGATCACGATGATCAGCATGGCTGCGCCGAACAGGTAACTGTCGTAGCTGAGTTTCCGGCTCATGAGCGTGCCTCTGGCATGGACGCGGTCCGGTTCATAAGGCACGCACCAGAGTCTCGAAGTGCTCGCCGCGATGCTCGAAATTCCGGTACTGATCGAAGCTGGCGCAGGCGGGCGAGAGGAGCACGGTGTTGCCGGTCGAGGCGTTTTCGGCAGCCCAGCCGACCGCCTTCTCCATGTCGCCGGCGGGAACGATGGGACAGCTTCCCTCCAGAGCCTCAGCGATCCGCCCGGCAGCGGCTCCGATGGTGAGTACGGTGCGGGTTTTCTCCTGAACCACGTCGCGCATGCGCTCGAATTCGCCGGCCTTGTCCTTGCCCCCAAGAATGAGGATTACGCTGTGAGCTGAGAATCCCTCCAGCGACTTGAGCGTGGCATCGACATTGGTGCCTTTGGAGTCGTTGACCCAGCGCACACCATCGCGCTCCAGCACCAGCACCATCCGGTGTGGCAGTCCCTGAAACGATCCGAAGGCAATCTGGACGCTCACATCGTCGATCCCGGAAGCGCGGGCGGCCAGCCATGCAGCAAGCGCGTTCTCCACGTTTGCCGCTCCCTGCAGGGTCAACGAAGAACGGGGAATCCTTCGCTCGTGGCCATCGATCCTCATCACCAGATCATCACCTTCCAGACAGGCGCCCTGCTCCACCGCCTCCGACGCCGAGAAGCGCCAGTTGCGGACATTGGGATCTCCAGACCCGCCGCGTCGATCGGTTGCGTTGGTGATGGCCACGTCTCCGGCGCTCTGGTTTCGAAAGACCCGGTACTTGGCGGCAGCGTAGGCTTCGAAGTTTTCATACCGATCCATGTGATCGGGAGTGATGTTGAGTAGCAGCGCGACGTCCGCATGAAACTTGTCCACCGTCTCCAGCTGGAAGGAGGACAACTCCAGCACGTACGTGCGCGGCCTTTCCTGATCGATGGTGGAGATGAGCGGGGTGCCGATGTTTCCCGCCACGATGGGCTGCCTTCCCCCGACCTTGAGGATCTCGCCGATCAAGGCCGTGGTGGTGCTCTTGCCGTTGGAGCCGGTGATGGCGATGACCGGGCCGCGCAGGTGACGAAAGGCCAGCTCGATCTCTCCGATCACAGGAATGGCCATGGCCGCGGCGCGCCACACCAGAGGAACGGTCAGCGGAACGCCCGGGCTGATGACCACCAGCCGGACTCCGTCGAGCAGCGCGTCGTCCTGATGGCCGAAGGAACGCCGCACCGACTCCGCCAGAGAATCGGGCAGATCGGGGCTGGCGTTCGCGTCGGTGAGGCAAACCTCCTCACCCCGAGCGGCCAGGAAGTTCGCAGCGGCGACGCCCGATCGTCCCGCTCCAATCACCAGCGTCTTCATGCGGGGGGCTCCCCCCACTTTCCATGGCCAGGCAGACCGGAAGGCCATGAGCATCCGCAGGCGCACATTCCCTGTCGCCCTATGCCCCACCGCCCGTCACACCCCGCCCGCGCCCGCATGATCACCTCAGCTTCAACGTCGACAGACTGATCAGCGCGAAGATGGTGGCGATGATCCAGAACCGCACCACGACTTTGGTTTCGCGCCATCCAGCCAGCTCGAAGTGATGATGGAGCGGCGACATCTTGAAGATTCTCTTGCCGGTGAGCTTGAACGAGGCCACCTGCAGGACCACGGACATCCCTTCCATCACGAACAGACCGCCGACCAGCCCGAGAAGAATCTCCTGCTTGATCATGACGGCCAGGCATCCGATGGCGCCGCCCAGGGCCAGGGAGCCGACGTCACCCATGAAGATCTCGGCGGGATGGGCGTTGAACCATAAGAATCCCAGTGAGGCCCCCACCATGGCCCCGCAGAAGACAGCGAGCTCGCCGGCCTGGGGCACCCACGCGATGTGCAGGTAGTCGGCCACCCGGAAGTTGCCCGCCGCGTACGTGAGGATGGTGTAGGTCACGGCGACGATGAGCGTGGATCCGATGGCCAGACCGTCCAGCCCGTCGGTCAGGTTCACCCCGTTCGACGCGCCGACCAGGATCACGATGATGAAGGGAATGTAGAGAAAGCCGAGGTTGAGGTGCAGCGTCTTGAAGAAGGGGAAGGTCAGCACCGTCGAGTAGTTGTTGTGGATGGCCGGCAGGTAGGCGATGGCCAGTCCCGCCACCAGGGCCACGCCGATCTGCAGCGTGAACTTCTCCTTCGACGTCAGCCCCTCGCTCTGCTTCTTGGTCAGCTTGCGGAAGTCGTCGATGAAGCCGATGGCCCCGTAGGCGAAGGTCACGAACAGGATGATCCAGATGTAAGGATTGCGGATGTCCGCCCAGAGAATGGTCGGAATCAGGATGGCCACGTTGATCAGGATCCCGCCCATGGTGGGAGTGCCGGCCTTCTGCTGATGGGACTTCGGCCCTTCTTCGCGGATGAACTGACCGGCCTTGATCTCCTTCATGCGCTCGATCAGCCAGGGGCCGAGGATGAAGGAGATCACCAGGGCGGTGAGGGCGGCCCAGGCGGTGCGGAAGGTGATGTAGCGGAAGACGTTGAAGCCGGAGATCATCCCCCGAAGCGGATAGAGCAGGTAGTACAGCATCAGCGATCTCCCTCAGAACTCATCGGATGCGGGTGTCTCCCGCTGCGATGATCGAATGGCTTCATGCTTCCTCCAGCGCGGTGACGATGCGGTCCAGACCGATGCCCCGTGACGCCTTGATCAGAACCAGGTCGTCCGGCCGAAGGAATGTCCGCAGGAAACCGGTGGTCGCCTCGGCGTCGTCGAAGTGGTACATCGACTGCTCTGCGAATCCCGACTGCCGCGCACCATCGAGCAGAGACTTCGATCGCGGACCCACTCCGATCACAACATCGATGCTCCTGGGGATGGCCGCGCCGGACTCCCGGTGATACTCGTGCTCCCGCTCTCCCAGTTCCAGCATGTCGCCGATGACGGCGATGCGCCTGCCGCTGACGTCGGCCTGCTCCATGAGCGTCAGGGCACTGGACAGGGCGTAGGGGTTGGAGTTGTAGGTGTCGTCGTAGAGGATGGCCTCGTTCCAGCGAACGATCACACCGCGGTGGTAGGCCGGCTTCAGCTGCGACACACCCTCCAGAATCCCTTCCCAGGAGATGCCGATGGCACGAGCAGTGGCGATGGCAGCAAGCAGGTTCTCCAGATTATGGCGTCCGGGAAGAGAGAGCTCAAACGGGTGCCCGTCGACGCGGAAAGAGGTTCCCAGCAGCCCGCGTTCCTGAACGTTTTCCGCGCGCACATCAGCCGGCGCATCGATTCCGTAGGTGATGGTGATGCCCTCAAATCCTCGACCGATGTCCATCACGTAACGATTGTCGGCGTTGAGAACGACCGTACCACCGGGCTTGAGGTTCTCCAGCAGTTCCCTCTTGGCCTCTGCGATTTTCTCGATGGTGCCGAAGAACTCGATGTGCACCGGGCCGATGTTCGTGTAGACGCCGATGTCGGGACGGGTCAGGCCGGCCAGTTGAGCGATCTCGCCCTTGTGGTTCATGCCCATCTCGCTGACCACCACCTCGGCGTCGTCCGGCGTGTTGTCAATGCATAGCGGACAGCCGATCAGATTGTTGAAATTGCCCCAGGACTTGAACGTGCGCCGCTCCGTGCCCACCAGCGTAGCGATCATCTCTTTGGTGGTGGTCTTGCCGGCGGAACCGGTGATGGCGATCAGCAGAAAGTCCCCACGCTCGCGGATGGAGCGCGCCAATTGCTGCAGGGCCACGGTGGTATCGGTAACTTTCACCACGCCTTTGCCGGGCGGCAGATCGGCGGGAACCTCGCTGACCACGATGCCCTGGCCTGCCTGCAGCGCCTGCGCGGCGAACTGGTGGCCGTCGAGACGGTCTCCCTTGATGGCGAAGAACACCGAGCGGGGTTTCACCTCGCGACTGTCAATGACCACTGAGTCGAAGGAAACCTCGCCGCCCTGGACCACTTCGCCGCCGGCCATTTCGGCGAGGTGACGGAAGGTCAGTGTGGGCATCGTGTAGCCCTCCCTTCCTGCTGGCTAACCATCGTGGCGATGTTCTGTTCCGGCTCCGCCGTGCTTCGTCGATCGAGGCCCTTCCCCCGAAGCTGCCCGACGATCGCCATCCATCCACCCGCACCCGAAACGATCGACGGAGCCGGAACAGAACACATCTCCGATGGCAGTAAATGATAAAACGATTTGGTCATAGATTTCAACACCATTTCATATCGCTTTGTGAGATTTCTTTTCATGACGTGTTTTCAATGCGAACTGCGCTTCTTCACGATCGTCGAAGTGCAGGATCTGGTCGCCCACAACCTGGTAGGACTCATGACCCTTGCCGGCGATCACCACCACGTCTCGAGCCGTCGATTCGAGCAGCGTCCGGGCGATGGCGTCGCGGCGGTCAACAATCCGCACGAAGTTCTCCGCCCCGGCCATTCCCGACTCGATGTCGTCGAGGATTGCTTCCGGTTTCTCGCTGCGCGGATTGTCACTGGTGAGCACGACGGAATCGGCCAGCCTTGCCGCGATGGCGCCCATCTTGGCCCGCTTGTCCCGGTCCCGATCGCCTCCGCAGCCGAAGAGGACCACCACCCTCCGTCCGTCGGAGAGATCCCTGACCGCATGCAGCAATTTCTCCAGCGCGTCGGGCTTGTGCGCATAGTCCACCAGCACCGTCGGTCCGTCCGCATCCGCCGAAGGCACCGTTTCGAAGCGCCCACGGACGGACTGCAGGGTGCGGATTCCTTCCTCGATCGTCTCCACCGGGATGCCCACCGTCAATGCGGCCCCGATGGCCCCCATCCAGTTGGAGAGGTTCGGCGCTCCCAGCAGATTCGACTGAATCCGCACGGCGCCCTCCGGCGTCATTACGGTGCCGTGCAAACCGGTCACATCGATACGAAAGCCTTCCTGCGGATGAATGTCGGCCTCCGGACTGCTACCGAAGGTCATGGCCGTCGCGCCCAGTTCTGCGGCCAGCCTGCGACCGTACGGATCGTCCACGTTGACGACGGCAGTCTTTCTCGACCGGTCGATCTGATCGAAAAGCATTCGTTTCGCCGCGAAGTAGTCCTCGAAATCCTTGTGGAAGTCGAAGTGATCCTGCGAGAGATTGGTGAACACGCCCGCGGCGAACCGGATCCCCAGGGTGCGTTTCAACGACAGAGCGTGCGAGGAAACCTCCATCACGGCATGGCGCACCTTCGCGGCGACCATCTTGGCGAACCACTGCTGCAGAACGATGGCGTCGGGGGTGGTGCGGTCCGCCACCAGCCGTTCTTCTCCGGCCCGGTATTCGATGGTGCCGATGAGGCCGACTGGCTCGCCGGCGGCATCGAAGACCGATTCGATCATCTTGGTGGTGGTGGTCTTCCCCGAGGTCCCTGTCACCCCGACGAGGGAAAGCTTGAAGGCGGGGCGACCGTAGAAATTTGCGGCGATCAGTGCCAGCGTTCCGCGGGCATCGTCAACCTGCACCACCGTCTGGCCGCCCGAGCCGGTCCATGCCTCCTCGGTCACGATGGCTGCCGCCCCCTTCTGGACTGCACTCTCGATGAATTTTGCACCGTCGGTTTTCAGACCGGGGATGGCCACAAACAAGGTGCCCGTGGCCACCAGGCGGGAATCGCTGGCCACCGCCACGATCTCGACGTTCGTGTCCCCGGCGATCGAGCGGACAGGCACGTCCTGAAGAACGTCGCGCACGTTCATCGCGCGCCTTCCGTGAGCCGCAGGACGATCACGCCAGTTGAGGCTGGACCGCCTCCCGGCTCTGGATTTTGAGATTGAACCACCCCGCTCCCTGTGGCCCGAACGACGAACCCTGCCGCGGTCGCTCTGGCCACCGCTGCGCGCGCATCGAGGCCGCGAACGTCGGGCACACCCTCACGCCCACCCATCGTCGCCGATCGCTCAGCCGTACCTTCCGGGTGTTGCGAAAACGTCGCCAGCAACGGGGCCCCCACACCGATGGTCCGGGAGGGAACGGAAGGGGCGACACCGAGGTATCGGAGCGTGGATTCGGCAATTTCCCGGAAGGCCGGAGCGGCCACGGTCCCTCCGTACTGCGCCCCCCTGGGCTCATCGATGACCACCAGGATGGCCAGTCGCGGCCGATCCGCGGGGACGTACCCGCCGAACGACGCGACCACCTTGTCCAGGGAGTACCCGCCTCGTCCCGCCTTCTGTGCTGTACCAGTCTTTCCTGCCACTACGTGGTCCGCCAGTGCGGCAGGCGCACCAGTACCGCGCGCGACAACGGCTTTCAGAATCTCGTTGAGAACGGCGGCGGTCTTTTCCGAAATCACGCGAACGGGAGGCGGTGCCGGAACCCGGGCAACCGTATTGTTGTTGCTGTCGACAAGCCGATCGACGATGCGCGGGGTGACCCGGAGCCCACCGTTGGCCACCGTGGCGAACGCGGCGACGATCTGCAGCGGGGTGACACTGATCTCCTGCCCCATGGACATGCTGGCATTCGATACCGCGGACCAGCGGCTGGTCCGTCGCAGGATGCCCGACGCCTCACCGGGCAGAGGAATCCCGGTGCGCTCGCCGAAGCCGAAGCGGCGAATGTAGCGATAAAAAGTCTCCTGACCGAGAGCCAGCCCGACGCGGATCGCGCCGACATTCGACGAATGCACCATCACATCTTCGAACGTGATGAGCCCGTACTGGTTGTGCCCATGTTCATGGATGTCCACGTTGCCGACCGTGATCACCCCGTTTCCGCAGTCGAGCATCTGGGACGGTGTGACCACCCCTTCTTCCAGGCCTGCCGATGCCGTGATGACCTTGAAGGTCGAGCCGGGCTCGTAGAGATCCTGGACGCTGTGATTCCGCCAGGAGGCGGGAGGGGAGTCGCGGAATCGATTCGGATCGAAGGTCGGAGCGGAGGCCATGGCCAGAATGGACCCGTCTGCCGGGTTCATCACCACGACCGAGCCACCCGCCGCGTGATAGCGAGTCACCGCGTCGGTCAATGCGCGTTCGGCAATGAACTGCACGACGGAGTCGATGGTCAGCACGACGTCCGATCCATCGACCGCGCGATTGGCGCCTTCCCCTCCGACCAGGTACATCCCCTTCCGCGCGTCGCGAAGCAGAGTCACCCGGCCGGCACGGCCGCGCACGTGAGAATCGAACGAATGCTCCACGCCCGCCAGCCCTTCCCCATCCAGCCCGACGTATCCGATCACGTTCGCGGCGAGCTCTCCGCGAGGGTAGGAGCGGCGGTGCTCGTCAAGGTAATAGATGCCCGGTAGCCGCAGCTTGCGGATTGCGGAGGTAGCCTCCAGCGAAACCTGCCGGGCGATCCACACGAAGCCGCCACCGGCAGCCAGCTTCTGTTCGAGGGTATCGACGCTCATGTTCAACGCAGGAATCGATGCCAGCGCCCGTGCGGTGTGTTCGATGTTGGAGATGGCCTGAGGATCGGCGTAGATCGATTCCGCCGAGACGCTCTCGGCCAGCACCCGGCCGCGTGCATCCAGGATCGACCCCCGCACAGGGCTGAGGGCGATGGTGCGCTCCTGCTGTCGCTGCGCCTTGGACACGTATTCGCCGTGCCGGACGAGCTGCACCTGCACCAGCCGGCCAACGACGATGACGCCCCAGGCGGCCAGGAACGAGAAGAGAAAGAGAACGCGGCGACGGGAGAGGGACATCAGCGCCCTCCACCCTCATGAGCGTCCAGCCCCGACGCCTTGGATCTCTGGCTCGCCGCTCCGGCAACCGATTCGTGCTCGACCATCACCACCATGCCAGGGTCGGTGCGCTCGAAGCCGAGGGATGTGACCCGTGCTTCCACCGAAGCAAGGGCGGTGAGCCGGTCCAGCTCCAGGCTCAGATTCTTGTTGGAGTTCGCGATTTCCTTTCTCTGCTTCTGCAGGCGCGTGGCTTCGTGCCCCAGGCGCATCACCTCGAGGTTCTGCCAGGTGAACAGCAGCAGGAAGAGGCCGATTGGAAGGCCGATGCCGGCAACAGCGATCAGCTCGCGAAAACGCTGGCGGTCGCGCTCACGGACGATGTGGGTATTTTCGATCGGTTTTTTCTGTGCGTACATGGATCGACCGGTCGAAGCCGGGGAACAAGGGTGAAGATCTGCCTGCTAGCACGAACCCGAAAACCATCCACACCCACCCACGCTCCACCCGCCACCCCTCCCGAGCTCCGGGACGCACACACGCCCAACCCTTCCCCAACCTTCACCCTTGCTGCCTGGCTTCGACGACCTGCTGGAGAGAGCTGCGAAGGCTTACGACCGCCCGCCCTCTCTCCGTTTCTCTGCGACTCGCAGCTTCGCGCTGCGCGATCGCGGATTTCGTATCCGTTCTTCTTCTGAAGCAGTCACTGGCCTTCCCGTCAACGACGTCACCACTTCCTCGGTGCCGCAACCGCACACCGGCAAACCGGGCGGGCAGGTGCACTCCCCTTCCAGGCGGCGGAAGGCTCTCTTGACGATGCGATCCTCGAGCGAATGGAACGAAATCACCGCCATGCGCGCCTCCGGCTCCAGCAGAGCCACTCCCTCTTCGATGAAACGATCCAACCCCACCAGCTCCTCATTGACTGCGATGCGCAGCGCCTGGAAGGTGAGCGTCGATGGATCGATGTCCTGCGGCCTCGATCGCTTGACGCTGCGAATGACTGCGGCCAGTTGACCGGTGGTCTCGATGGGCGCTTCTGCGCGCGCCGCGACGATGGCCCGCGCGATTCGCTTCGCCATCGGCTCCTCTCCGTACTCCTTGAGGATGGCCACCAGGGCCGCTTCCTCCAGGGAGTTCACCAGATCGGCGGCCGATTGCGACTCCTGCCCCATGCGCATGTCCAGCGGCGCATCGAAGCGGAACGAAAAGCCGCGCGAGGCGTCGTCGAGCTGCATGGACGACACGCCCAGATCGGCGAGGATGCCACTGACTTCGGTGACACCAGACTGCTTCAGAATGTCAATGAGCGCTTCGTGACGTCCCCTCGCGAACGTCACCCGTGAACCGAACTTCTCCAGCCGCTTCTGCGAGTGCTCCAGAGCCTTCGCATCGCGATCGATGGCCAGCAGCCGGATCGATGGGTACTGCGCCAGGAGCGCTTCTGCGTGACCACCGAGACCGACCGTCGCATCCACCATCGTTCCGTCGTCTGACGACGGGCGA
>JBDSGC010000234.1:0-8316 GCA_039919215.1 Thermoanaerobaculia bacterium
TCACCCCGCTGCGGCGGGGAGAGGGAACTCGCGTGAGGATGGGTCATCGAGATCTCAACAGCGCTTCATCGCGCTGGTCCTTATCTTCAGAGGCGGTGAAAAACTCGAACGTTGCATTCAACTCGACTGATGCGAAATCGTGGCGGACGCTTTGCGAACCAACGCTGCCGGCCGTGCCGGCTCAGCTGCCCATTCCGGTCATCTTGAAGACGACCGGAATGATCACGAAGAGCTGCACCGCGTCGAACACTCCGTGAGCGATGACGCCTGGAATGAGATTGCGGGTCCGGTAGAACGTGAAGCCGATGATCAGAGAGATCACCGCCACGCCGATCAGCAGTAGGGGCTGACCCAGACCGGAATGCGCCAGTGCGAAGAGCACGGTCGAGGCGATCAATCCAATCCGCTTCTGCAGCCATCCTCGAAAGAACGCCTCTTCCACCGTCATGGCCGAAAGGACGATGAGAATCTTCTTCCACAGAGGAAGAGCAGCCATCCAGCCGATCATTGGCGAGGGCTGCGGGTTCTTGGGGATCAGGCCTGCGGCGGTGAGCAGCAGTCCGATGAGCAAGGCCACGCCGAGGGTGAAGATCCATCCGCCGAATCCGACGGCGAAGCCGGTCATCACTGCTTCCCCGGCATCCTGGCGACGGATGTTCAGGAATTCGCCGATCGGCGGCATCTGGGTCAGCAGCCACCAGCCGATCAGAAAGACGATCAGGATCGCATGGAGGAGGAACAGCTGATAGAACGGCGTGACCGACAACTGTTTGGCGGTGGGCGTGTGCAGCGAGGAGCCGGTGACCAGTGCGACCAGCAGGAACAGCAGACCGCCCAGCCACAGATACGCCAGGATTTTGATGGTCGGCGAAGCGAAACGGTCGATGGATAGCAGGCCGCCTCGCTCGTTCAGGACGATCACGGCAATCCACACCAGCGCAGCGAAGACCAGAGGAAGAACGTACGGGCTCATGCCGGCTGCAGTCTAGCCGATCCCCATACCGTGCGAGCGATCAGCTCGCGCGCAGTTGGAGAGTGAGATCATGGGCAACGGGATCTCATTCCACCCGCACATCGACCAGGTTGTCGTAAAACGTCGCGCTCCCGCCAAAGTCCGCCACCGCCTCCGAGGTGGTGTGATTCGCGTTCCGTCCATCCTCGGTGAGTTTGCCCCACCAGACGGAAGGCGCGCTGACGACACCGGGACGCACCCGGTCGGTGATCACCGCTGAGGCCACGAAGGCGCCACGGTCGTTGAAGATGGTCACCCGGTCGTTCTCGGCGATGGAGCGATTGCGCGCATCGTCCGCATGGATCTCCAGCGTCGGGCGGCCGGCGGAACGACGCAGCGACGGGATGTTGACGAACGTGGAATTGAGAAACGAGTGCGCCGGCGGAGAGATCAGCACCAACGGATAGCGAGCGGCCAGTTCCGGCGAGCGTTCCTCTGACTCCAGCGGAGCGATGTAGGTCGGGAGCGGATCGAGGCCGCGGGCAATCAGCCCCTCCGCCTCGATCTCAATCCTGCCACTCGGAGTGCTCAGTCGTTCGCCGGCACGGTACGGAAGGTAGGGCAGGGGAACGCTCAGCCGCAGCGAGCCCTTTTCCTTGAGCTCCTTCAGGGTAATCCCGGCCAGCGCCGGGGAGTCGATGTCCATCGCGGCGCGCATCAGATCGTCGTCGCTCGACTGCAACTCCGCAGCGTCGAGGTGCATGGCTGCGGCGAGCCTGCGGAAAATCTCCGCGTTGGGAAGGGCCTCGCCGAGCGGCTCGATGGCCCGTCGGTTGTGCATCAGGTAGAGATGTCCGTAGGCTTTGTGCAGATCGTCGTGCTCGAGCTGGGTGGTGGCCGGCAGAAGGACGTCCGCGTAGTCGGCGGTGTCCGTCTGGAAGTGCTCCAGGACGACGGTGAAGAGGTCTTCCCGCCGCAAGCCCTGGAGGACCCGTTCGCGATCGGGAGCCACCGAACCGGGATTGGAGTTGTAGACGATCATCGCCTGGACCGGTGGATCGTCCGTCTCCAGCAGCGCCTCGGCGAGCCGGGACATGTTGATGGTGCGCGCACTCTGGTTGCCGAGATCGCGTCTCTCCATGCCGGCCATGTTCAGCGTGAACGCGCCGGAGACTGAGAGCTGACATCCGCCCGCGGGATGATTCCAATCACCGGTGACTGCTGGCAGCAGAGAAATGGCCCGAACGGCGGAGCCCCCTCCGGCATGACGCTGCAGTCCGTAGTTGATCCGGATAAAGGCGGGTCGGGTGTGGCCGTATTGGCGACCGAGCCTCTCGATGAGTGCCACGGGAAGGCGGCAGATGCCGGCAACGCGCTCCGGCGAATACTCATTCAGTGCGCGGTCACGCAGCTTCTCCCACCCGACGGTCATGGCCTGGAGGTAGGCGCGGTCCTCCAGACCATCGCGGAAGATGACGTGCATCATGCCCAGGGCCAGCGCGGCGTCCGTCCCCGGCCGGATGGCGATGTGCTCATCGCAGGCCTCGGCGGTTCGCGTGCGCAGCGGATCGATGCACACCGTCCGCGCACCCTTCGCTTTCGCTTTGCGGATGAACGGCCACAGGTGAGGGTTTGCGGTGAGCGTGTTGGTTCCCCAGAGCAGGATCAGTTTCGCGTCGACGATGGCCTCGGGGTCGGTGCCGGTCTTGGTGCCGTAGGTCGCCGCCCATGCTTCGCCACCGGCGGCGGCGCAGATGGTCTTGCCCAGGAACGAGGCGCCGATGGTCCTGAAGAAACGGGAGGCCATCCCTTCGCCGTGCACCAAACCCATCGTGCCGGCGTAGGAATAGGGAAGGATCGCCTGCGGGCCGTGAGCGGACTCCATGATCGAGCGCAGCCGTTCCGCGATCACGCCGAGGGCCTCATCCCAGCTTGCGCGACGGAAGGACCCCGCGCCTTTGGGCCCCACGCGAATCTGCGGGTAGAGCAGGCGATCGGGATGGTAGGTGCGCTCGAGGTACTTGGAGACTTTGGTGCAGAGAAATCCCGCGGTGACCGGATGCTCCTTGTCACCTTCGATGCGCACCGCGCGACCATCCACGACCGTGACCAGCATCGAGCAGGTGTCGGGACAATCGTGAGGGCAGACCGCGCGGACCACGGACGACATGAAGTGAGTGTAGCAGCGCCTCTCGGGACCTTTCTTGAGCCGGCGAAGCCGGCAGAAGACTGTAGCCCCCGGCTTCAGCCGGGGGAACGCCACCGACCCAATGCAGCGAAGCCCGCTTCAGCGGGCGACAGAAGGGGTCCGCGTCATCTGGCGAAACAGCGAGGAGTCCAATCCGCTGTTTTCTGTCGCCCGCTGAAGCGGGCTCGCGAATGGAATTCCCGGTTTCCCCCGGCTCACGCCGGGGGCTACAGTCTCTCGCCGGCTGCGCCGGCTGAAGTCCGCTGGAGGGGACTCCTCTCTCAGCGCGTGCGTCCCTCGCTGGCATGCGTCACCGAACGCGACATGCGCATGCCGCTACTCGCGCTCGAGGACCATGGCCACGCCGATTCCGCCCGCGGCACAGACTGTCACCAGACCGTACTGCTCACCGCTTCGCTGGAGTTCGTTGCAGACGGTGGTCACGATGCGTGCGCCCGTGGCGCCGAAAGGATGACCCAGGGCGATCGATCCGCCGGTCCGATTGATTTTCTCCGGATCGATCTCGCCGATTGCCTCGGATCGTCCAAGCTTCTCTTTCGCGATCTTCTTCGATCCCATCCACTGGATGTTGGAGAGCACCTGCGCGGCGAATGCCTCGTGCATCTCGATGACGCCGATGTCCTTCAGGCCGATGCCTGCCCGCTCCAGAGCAGTGGGGAGCGCGAAGACCGGTCCCTGCAACAACTGGTCGAACGGATCGGTCGCAGCGTATGCATAACTTTTGATGAACCCGATCGGCGTGAGGCCCAGCGCTTTCGCCTTGCCCTCGGACATCAGCAATACCGCCGCCGCGCCATCCGTCAGCGGTGAGGCATTTCCAGCGGTGATCGTTCCGTAAGTGCGATCGAAGACCGGACGCAGTTTGGCCATCCCCTCCAGCGTCGAGTCGCCCCGGATCAGATTGTCCGTCTCCACCACCTTGTCGAAGCCTGGCGGGACGACCACCGTCATGACCTCGTCACGAAACCGGCCGTCCGTACTGGCCTTCGCCGCGCGGAGGTGGCTTTGCAGAGCGAAGCGGTCCTGGGCCTCGCGGGTGATGCCGTTTTCTTTGGCCATCTTCTCGGCCGACTGGCCCATGGTCAGCCCGGTGGTCGATTCAGCGAGGGCCGGTGCTTCCGGAGCGAGGTCCCTCGGTCGCACGCGGGAGAACGTAGCCAGCTTTCCGCCCAGGCTCTTCTGCTTGCTCGCGGTCACCAGGGTGTCGGCGAATCGTTTCGAGAAAAGGATGGGAATGTCCGAGAGGGACTCGGAGCCGCCAGCGATGACGGTGTCTGCGTAGCCGCGGAAGATCAGATCAGCCGCCGAGGTGATGGCCTGGTTGGCGGAGGCGCAGGCCATGCCGATGGTGTAGCCCGGGATTTTGCGGGGGAGTCCGGTCCCGAGAATGACCTCCCGAGCGATGTTCGGCGCTTTCACCGAGGGGATCACGTTCCCGAACATCAACTCCTGGATCGAGGCGGGATCGATTCCCGATCGGGAGACCAGTTCGGCCACGACCATCTTTCCGAGATCGAGAGCGGTGAGCTGGGCATAGTGGGTTCCGGACTTTGCGAACGGAGTCCGAAGGCCTCGGATGATGGCGACGCGCGAGGTGGGTTGCGACATGGAGGGATACTATCCGAAGGAAAGGTCGCCGCATTCCACCCGCCGAGGTGGCCGGTCATTCATTTCGATAGAATCGCGATCAATCGGAGGCAGCAACGATGACGGTGAACCAGGAAGCCAATCCTCTTCGAGAGGGGCTGGAGCAGGAACGGGTCCCGGATGCCTCAGCTCTGGTGATCTTCGGCGCGTCCGGTGATCTCACCCAGCGCAAACTGATTCCGGCGCTCTACTCGCTCGCGCACGACGGCCTGTTGCCGGCCGGGCAGACCATCATCGGTTTCGCGCGACCCGAATTCTCCGACGAGGCATTCCGCAAGTCGATGCGGGAATCGTGCGACAAGCACGCCCGGGTACGCCCGGTGGACGAGGCGGTGTGGGAAAACTTCGCCAAAGGCCTCTTCTACGTGCCGGGAGAATTCGGCGAGCCGGGCGCCTACGATCGACTGAACCAGAAACTGAAGGAATGCGATGAGTCGCGCGGCACGGGTGGACGACGCCTCTACTACCTCGCCGTGCCTCCCCAGTTCTTTCCCGTCATCGCCGAGATCCTCGGCAGCAAGCAGATGGTCACCGATCCGGAGAAGGGCGGTCCCTTCACCCGCGTCATCATCGAGAAACCGTTCGGACACGACCTGAAAAGCGCGAAGGAGCTGAACCAGGTTGCCGTGAGCACCTTCCGGGAGCGGCAGGTCTTCCGCATCGACCACTACCTGGGCAAGGAGACCGTGCAGAACCTCCTGGTCCTGCGATTCGCCAACGGAATCTTCGAGCCCTTCTGGAATCGGCAGTACATCGATCACGTGCAGTTCACCGTGGCCGAGTCCATCGGCGTGGAGAAGCGCGGGAACTACTTCGAGGGCGCCGGCATCACCCGGGACATCGTTCAGAATCACATGCTGCAGCTGGTCTCCTTGCTGGCCATGGAGCCGCCGGTGGCTTTCGAAGCAGAGGCGGTGCGGGACGAGAAAGTGAAGGTGCTGCGGGCCCTGCGCGAGTTTCCCCGCGGCCGGGAGACCGAGGTGGCGGTGCGAGGGCAGTACAGCGAAGGGTCGGTGATGGGGGAGAAGGCGCCGGCCTATCGCAACGAAGAGAACGTCAACCCCGCCTCGAACGTGGAGACCTTTTCGGCGCTGAAGATCTTCGTCGACAACTGGCGCTGGGCCGACGTGCCGTTTTACATCCGTGCGGGCAAGCGCCTTCCCAAGCGCGTGACCGACATCTCCATCCACTTCCGCCCCGCGCCGTACCCATTGTTCCGCAAGAACTCCAGCGTCCTCACGCAGCCCAATGTGCTGGCCATCCGCATTCAGCCCGACGAGGGCATCTCGCTCAAATTCGACTCCAAAGTCCCCGGGCCCACCCTGCGGACCGCCCCGGTGACCATGGAGTTTCGTTACGCCACCTCGTTCGGAGGGGAACCGCCGGAAGCCTATGAGCGGCTCCTGCTGGAGACAATGCTCGGCGACTCGACCTTGTTCGCCCGTCGCGATGAGGTGGAGACCGCGTGGGCCTGGCTCGATCCGCTGTTGAACTCGTGGGCCGGCGATGCCCAGTCTCCCGAGTTGTATCCGGCCGGAACGTGGGGTCCGGAAGGGGCCGACCGGCTGATCGAACGCGACGGGCGGAAGTGGAGACGCCCGTGACCGGACGATGGCGGGAGAGGCGCTCATGACCGATCTGGCGGCGGCGACGACCGGCGTTGAAGTTCGCGTCGATGTGAATGCCATCGAGAAGAGCCTGGCGGAGTTGTGGCGCGGTGAGGAAACCAGCGAGCATGCTCTCACCCGAGCCGCGTTGTGGAACGTCGTCGCCCACACCACATCCCAGGAGCTCCAGAACGAAGCGAGCGAAGCGCTGGCAAAGGCCAGCGCTTCCATCCCGCAGCGAACGATCATCGTGCGCGCGAATGCGTCAGGGGGCCCGGAGCTCTCCTCCTGGATCAGCGCCAATTGCCACGTGGCTGGCGGGGGCAAGAAAGTCTGTTCCGAAGAGATCACCCTGGTGGCTGGCGGCGATCGGATTCACCGGCTGCCGCCTGTGGTCAATGCGCTGCTCATCCCCGACATGCCGGTTGCGGTGTGGTGGCTGGGCGACCTTCCGCAGGAGAACGAAGACTACGTGCAATCCATCCTCGAACCGGCGGATCGCTTGATCGTGGACTCCGCCGATTTCGACTCCGCGGCCGATCTGATGCTGATCAGCCGGATCGCCCAGAAGACCGCCACCGCCCCTGCCGACATGAACTGGGTACGGCTGGAGGAGTGGCGGGCCGCCACGGCCAGGATCTTCGATCCCCCGGCCATGCGCACCCGCCTCAAAACGATCCGCCGCGTTCGTGTGGTCGCCGCGATCGCCGATCACGATTTCTTTGGCGACTCCACGGAATCGCTGCTGTACGCCGCCTGGATCGGCACCCAGGCCGGACACGTCGTCGACAGCGAGGCCAGGGTGGAAGGCGCGCTCGGCCCCGTCGAATACCGATTCGAACGGCGCCAGCAATCGGCCGATGCCGGGGGCATCAGCCTGGCCGAGATCTCATTCGATGACGGATCGTCGGCCAGCATTAGCTGCGATCGGAACCGCGGTGTGCTGATCGCCAACGTCGACGGCGACATCAGCGCCCCCGAGTCGGTGACGCGCACCCCGCAGAAAAAGATCGCCGAACTGATCGTTCGGCAACTGAAGCGAAATGAAGGGGATCGCGTGCTGCTGCAGGTTCTTCCCGTCGCCGCCCGTCTGTCGCGGCGCATCGTTCGATGAATACGAGAATCTTCGATTCGACTGAGGATCTGGTGGCGGCCGCCGCCCGGACCATCGTGCAGCGTGTGGAAGGGGGAGCCCGGTCCATCGCTCTGTCCGGGGGCACCACTCCGCCCCCGCTTTACACCCTCCTCGGCTCCGATCCGCTGCGCCAGATCCTGGCGCCCTTTCCCATCATCTGGGTGGTGGTCGACGAACGGTATGTGCCCATCGATCATCCCGACTCGAACGCCGGGATGATCGAGGCTTCGCTGTTTGCGACGGGGATGGCTTCTGACCACACCTTTCTGCGCTTTCGGACCGAACTGGGCGATCCGGAAGCGACGGCGCGACAGTTCGAAGCCGACTATCTCGAGCAGGGAGTGGGCGACCTGGACATCGCGCTGCTGGGAATGGGCGACGACGGCCACACCGCGTCTCTGTTTCCCGGGACCAGCGTGCTGGCGGTCGAGGACCGTATGGCCGCGGCGGTACACGTTCCGCGACTGGACGCCTGGCGCGTCACTCTGACGAAACCGGTTCTGCGGGCAGCCAAGCTGCGGCTCGTCCTGGCCACGGGAGTAAAGAAGCGATCGATCATCGAGCAGATCCGCAGCGGTGCGGACTATCCCATCGCCGAGGTCACGAACTCCGGTGAGACCTGGTGGTTCCTCGATCAGGAGGCCGCGGGGGAGCGGACCGGTCGGGCCGAAGACTGAGGCAGTGGCGAATCGCCGTCATCCTGAGCTGGAAAACGGCGCGATGCAGCGCTGTTGAGATCTCGATGACACATCCTCACGCGAGTTCC
>JBDSGC010000235.1:0-7269 GCA_039919215.1 Thermoanaerobaculia bacterium
GAAGGGACGGTCACCCGGTCCGGTGATCGTTCCGTGGTGTGGAGGGCAGCGTGATTCGCCGAGTCCTGCTTGCGATAGATCAACGGCTTCGTGGAGATCGGTTCCACCTGGTTCGACATTCCGCGCAGATTCTCCGAGCTTCCCAGCATCAGAAAACCGCCAGGGGCCATGGAGTACTGCAGGAGCGCCACCGCCTTTTTCTGCAACTCCGCATCGAAGTAAATCAGGACGTTGCAACAGGTGACCAGGTCGATCTTCGAGTAGGGCGGGTCGCGGGTCACGTCATGAGTGGCGAAGACGCAGAGCTCCCGCAACTTTTTGCCAACCTTGTAGCCGCCCGGCGCAGCGGTGAAAAAACGTTCCAGCCGTTCGGGGGAGACTCCGATGAGCGCGCGCTCGGAGTAGATCGCCGTGCGCGCCTTTCTCAGCGAAGCCTCGTTGATGTCTGTCCCGTAGATGGAGATGCGCGGCGGGTCGGGACGCCCGGCCAGAAACTCGGCGAGGATCATGGCCAGCGAATAGACCTCCTCGCCGGTCGAACATCCCGCTACCCAGATGCGCACGCTGTCGCCGGCGCCTCGATCTTTCACGATCGAAGGGAAGACCACCGTTTTCAAGGCCTCGAAGCGCGCCGGCTCACGGAAGAACGACGTCACCCCGATCAACAGATCCTGATACAGCGCATCGATGGCAACGGGGTCCTGGGCCAGCGACTCGGCGAAGTCCGCCAGGCTCTCGTGATTGCCCAGCAGCACGCGCCGCTCGATGCGCCGGTGCACGCTGGAGTATTTGAAATGGCTGAAATCGACCGCATGCCGCATGCTCACCAGCTGCAGAATGCGCTCGAACCCTTCGGCGCCGAGCTCCCCCGCCTCCTCGCTGTCCAGGCCTTCTCCACGCTTGGCGAGGTCCACCAGCCGCTCGGCAATTCCGGCGGGAGGAAGCACGAAGTCCGCTGCCACCGCGGCAGCCCTCGGCATCACGTCGAACTTCGCGGTTGCAGGACTCTGCGCGAAGGTGACGCCTCCCGCTTCGCGAATGGCCTCCAGTCCGAAGGCTCCATCCGCGTCGCTCCCGGAGAGCACCACGCCGATCGCGCCGCTCTTGCGCTCGTCTGCAAGCGAGCAGAAGAAATTGTCCAGAGGACGATGGGGAACTCTCTTGGTCCGAGGAACCAGGCGCAACACATCCTGGTCGAGGGTGAGCTCTTTGTCGGGCGGGATCACGTAGATGTGATCGCGCTTGATCCGCATCCCATCGACGATCTCGACCACCGGGAGAGAGGTGGTCCTGGCCAGGATCTGGACCAGCATGCTGTCGTGGTGGGGGTCGAGATGCTGGACCAGAACGAATGCCAGGCCGGTGTCCGGCGGAATGGCGGAAATGAGCTCGCTGAACGCTTCGAGGCCGCCGGCCGACGCGCCGATCCCCACCACCCGCACCGCCGCGCTGGCTTCCGCAGGGGATCGCTCGTCGACGCCCTCCGCCTCCCGAACGCTCCGGCGCACAGACTTGGCCTCAGTCTTTTTCGCGCCGCGTTTGGTGGGAGCTCGAGTTGCCATCGGATCGTATCCTCCTGGGGAATTCGTCTGAGATTGGGGAGGTGGTCCAGCGAGCGCGTCGTCCTAAGGAGGAGTGCGCTCTCTCGATCGCGACCGGAGAATCAGGCGTGAGATTTTCGGAGTATGCACGGCGAATGGTCGCCGCGCAATGAGCAAAATAACCATCGAAATCCCTCACGCCAGGCGCGGATCGACTGGTGTTGCTCAGGTCGATTCATCCGCGCGCATCCATTCTCTTGCCGTGCAATTCGATTGGTGTCCCTGCGCCGATCGACGGCACCGCTGCCATCGACGAAAGCGAGAGGGGACGACGCAACTTCGCTCTGGTCCATGCGGCTACAAATTGCCCGTCGAGCGCCAGATCAGGATGAATCACAGACGCACCATGCGGGAGGAGAACCTACGATGAGTCTCGGTGGCCAGCACGCCGTTCAGCTTCTCGCACGCAAATCGCGCAATCACAGGTTCTCGCCCCGCGAAAACCATCCCACGGCGGAACAAAAGCTGCACCTCAGCCCGGTGTACGACTGGAACCCCTGCCATCCCGTGCACCCGTTGATCTGCGAAGCCCCCTGACGACGGTCAGCCTCGATTCCCGCCTTTCCCGGTTCGTACGCAGGACCACTTTCATGACGATGCAATTACTCCGGCAAACAACCAATCCTCCCGCGAGCGGCCACGACATCGTGGTCATCGGCACCTCCGCGGGCGGGCTGAAGGCGCTGAGCGCCGTGCTCAGCGTGCTCCCCGCGGACCTCGACGCTGCAATCTTTGTGGTGCAGCATCTGGCTGCCGACAAGAAGAGCTATCTTCCGAAGCTCCTCGGCGACGTCTGCAGCCTGCCGGTCAGCTCACCCGCCGACAACGAGCCGTTCGAGCGCGGACATGTGTACGTGGCCGCTCCCGATTTCCAGCTTCTTCTTCACGACGACCGCATCCGCGCCATCCGGGGACCGCAGGAGAATCGCTACCGCCCTTCCATCGACGCTCTGTTCCGCTCCGCGGCGCGCTCGCACGGCTCCCGCGTCATCGGGATGGTGCTCACCGGCTTTCTCGACGACGGGACCGTGGGGCTGCAGACCATCAAGAAACGCGGCGGAATCACCGTGGTGCAGGATCCGGCAGAAGCGGAGTATCCCAGCATGCCACGGACCGCTCTTCGCTACGTCGACGTCGACCACACGGTGAAGATCGCAGACGCCGGCGTTCTTCTGATCCGCCTGGTATCCCAGCCGCCCCATCGCCAGGAAGACTTTCCCACCACCCCGGCCATCGAGATCGAGTCGAACATCGCGGAGCAGCTCATGAACACCGAAGAGTTTCTCGACAATGTGGAGCAGATCGGCAAGCGCACCACCTACACCTGCCCCGACTGCAACGGATCGATCTGGCAGATCGGCGATGAAGAGCCTCTCAAACTCCGCTGTCACGTCGGTCACTCCTTCACCGGGGAAGTCTTCTCCTCGGAGCAGACTCGCAACATCGAGAGCGCGCTCTGGTCGGCCGTCCGCATCATGGAAGAGAAAGTGACGTTCTCCCGCCAGCTGGCGCAACGCAAGCGAGATGAGAACCTGCTCGAGGAAGCCGAGGCGTACGAGAACGAGGCGAAGACGATCGACAAGGAAGTGACCAAAGTGCGCGATCTGATCGTCTGCGGCGTCGGCCACCAGCAAGCAGCCAGAAGAGAAGCGTAGCCCGCTGCTCGCCACTTCGCTGCTCAGTCCTTCGGCGTGGGACGCCGCTCCCACTTCAGCCGCGTGTAGGCGATCCGGAATCCTTGACGCTCGGCGTTGCGCTGCGAGGTGCTGCCAGGCGCCGCGCACATCATGGCCAGGTCGCATCCCTGGTCCACGGCATAACGCAACCGACCATCGAGCAAGGCGCGCTGCGCTCCGAGCTTGCGGCGTTCCGGCAGCGTACTGGCGCCCGCCAGCAGGGCCACGCCCTCCTGGATGCTGAGGCCGCCCGTGGCGATCGGCACTCCGTCCAGCTCCGCAAAAAACGAGGTCATCCCTTCGCTGGCCACCGTCACGCTGCCGATGTCCTTGAGAAACTCCGTCAGCTCCGGCTGGGCCCATCCGCGCGCGGCGGTCTCCGACCACAGGGCAGCTTCCGATCGTGCGGCAATCCGCACCCGGACCTTTCCACTCTCCGCGGGCATCGCAGCCTGCGGCGCGATCGGCCGAAACATCACGCTGGTCGCCTCGATCGGTTGATACCCGCGCTCATTGAGCAGCGCCAGGGCCGTTCCGTCCGCCAGCGGGCTGACCTCATGAAACAGCTGCGCTCCAAGGCTGGTGAAAAATTCCTCGATCGCATCCAGATCCTCGTTCGTCGCCGGCTGGAAGAGTCCCAGGCCGAACGTCTGCGTGAGCGGCGACCCCACCCGGTCAAACATGGCCATCACGCCGGCACGCTCGAGCGCGCAGGCACCGCTGCGGGAGTCGATGCGCGCCCGTGCCTGCACGAAATCGAGGTTGGTCCGCCCCTCGGCCCGCTCCAGCCGCCGCGACAGCGCGAGATCGGCGTACGGATATTCACTCGCAGCGGTCACGCCATCCCCTTCATCGGATGCCTCGAACACGTCAGCGAACAGCCTGCGGAGATTTCTTCCGGGCAATCTCCAGACCTTTCACCGCAACGGTGCGGCCCGGCGCGCGCGCCAGGGCATCGCGATAGGCCTTCTCCGCCTCGCCCGACCGTCCGGCGGACAGCAGCACGTCGCCCAGAAGCTCGTTCGCAGGCTTCGGCACCGGCGGCGGCCCGAACTCGAACGGCATGGCCTGTTCGGCCGCCGCGGCCTTCTGCAGCATGGCCATCGCCTGGTCAGGCTGATTCGATGCAAGCAGCAGTAGCGCGTCGGCTTCCTGCATCATCACCTGCCGGCGACCGTCGCCCTCCGAGCTGCCCATGCCGGCGTGCGGCAGGGCAGCCGACTCCGATCCGAGGACGTGAAGGCGCTGGACCGCGGCCTGCAGCTTCTGCCGATCGCTGGCTGCCGCAAGGACGTCTCCGTATGCCATCTGGAATCGCGCCTGGGCGAAGGGCGCACCGTCCGGCACCGCGAACGACGAAGCCGCCGCTCCGCCACTGGCAATCTGATGCGCGCGCATGGTGGCCAGGCTGAGGAATCGTCCCTCACGCCGGTCCATTTCCCCGGCGGATTCGAACGGCACATCGAGCGTGATGGCGCGGCAATCCTCGAGCGCCTTCGCCGCCTCCTCGAAACGCCGCTGCTGCAGGTATGCGTAATGGAGCCAGTCGGGATAATGCCCACAGTTCACGATCTGCTTCTTGCGCAACGCACGCTGACGATTCACCACCGCGATGGCCTGACGGTTCGCCGCGATCACGTCGTCCCACATCCCCAGGGCCACAAAAATATGCGACGTCATGTGCAGCGCGTGCCCTGCCTCCGGCGCCACTTTGCCGTAGAGCCGCGCGGCGCGCATCCCCAGCGGCGCATGGATCGGATCGTCATAGGAGTGGATGAGGTAATGCAGCACCCCAGGATGTCGCTGATGCGAGGGGAAGACTTCCTCCAGCATCGCCGCAGAGCGCATGTACGTCGGAAAGTCGCGGCCGTGATGCGAGGTGCCCAGGAGTGCCAGCGCAGCGAAGGCCGTGGCGTCGACGTCGTCACCATAGCGTGCGTGCAACGCCATCATGGCCTCGGCATACCGGTCGTCGCGATCGTCCTTCGACCCCTCGCCGTACAGAATCTCCAGGGCCGCGAGGTAGTCGCGCTCACGCACGGTGGCCGCCTTCGCGGCACGCGCCGCCGGCGTCGCGCCGAGGCGCTCCAGCACGGCGCGGGCGGCCGGAAGATCCTGCTGGAACCAGATCGGATGGGTGAACGTCATGGCCTCTCCCCAGTACGCCATGGCGAACGAAGGATCGATCTCCTGCGCCTTGCGGAAGTGCCCCGCCGCGGCCGGATACTCGAAGTCGTGCAGCCAGGCCAGACCCTGAAGAAACTCCGCCTGGGCCGCCGCCGCCCCCGAATTCGCAAACGCAACGTCTCCGAGGTCCTGCAGTTGAGCCGCGAGCGGCAGCGCGAGCAGCGACAAGACGACCATCAGAAAGCGACGCATGAAAACCTCCGAACCGCGAGCGTTGAGGATGGCGGCGATCATAATCGGGGTGCGAGGCAAAGCGAACCAGGCAGGCCTTTGTTGAAATGGTGGGCGCGCGCAGGCGCGCCAAGCAATCCAGCCCCGGGCTTTGCCCGGGGAACCGCGTGGCGCCAGGAAAACGGCGGCCGCGAAGGCGGTCGCTACAGGTCATGCCTTGAGAGTATCGGCCGCCTTCGCGGCCGCACATGGAACGCCATCAGGGTTCCCCCGGCAGAGCCGGGGGCTGGTCTGTGAGGCGCGCCTGCGCGCGCATGAACCTCGTTGCCAAAAGGGAACTCTTGACCGAAACGGGGCCCAGGGAAGATCATTCGCAAAAACGTGGTTCCTGACCTTGCCGTGAATACAAACCAGCAATTCGACGAGATCCGCGTCTACGAAGGCATCGCCGAGCGAACCGGAAAAACGGTCGACCGGGCGGCCATCCGCACCAGCCCTGCCACCTGCCGCACCCTGGCGGAACTGAGCCGCAGCATCCGCCGCCTGGGCGACGGCCTCTTCTACCTTCCGGTCTCCATGTGGCCCCCCGACGTCACCCAGCTCTCGCTCGCCCACAAGTGGACGACGATGTCGTAGCGGCGACGACCCACTTCCATCGCTTCCGAGCAGCGTCCCAATCTCAGCGAACGGCGTGACGGCCCACGCGGAACCGTCAGCGTTGCATGCTCCGCCACTTCAAGAATGCGCGCTCATGCTCGCTCTCCGCAGGCACCAGACCGCGGGCAACCTCAACGAAATGCTCCTGCGCGGGAGTGGACGGCTGGCGCGTTCCATCAACCAGCCCGCGATAGAACTCCAGATGCTCGGCGAGCAGCCTCGTTTCCTGATCGGTCAGACCCTCTCCTTCCCGTCCGGTCGCTGGCAACGCCATCACATCGGCCAAGCCCGGCGTCGTCATCCCCATCCCCGCATAAAACTCCGCAATCTCCGCACTGGCTTTGATGTCTCCCGCCCGGAGCGGCCGCGCCAGCGAGAGATCCTGCAAACGTCGGCAGCGGCTCAATGCGACGTAGGCCTGCCCTTCCGCGAACGCACCCGACCCGAAGTCGACGTGGACGCGCGCCAACGTCAAACCCTGCGCCTTGTGGATGGTCACCGCCCACGCCGGCATCAGCGGGAACTGTTCGTAGGCGCCGGCCACCTCGGCGATGATCCGGTCTTCGCTGGCGTCGTACTGGTAGCGGATGTTTTCCCATCGCTCCGGCTCCACCTCGTGCACCGCGCCGTTCTCCAGCTCCACTTCCACGCTGCTCTTCGTCAATCGCAGGACCGTTCCCGTCGTCCCGTTCACCCATCGCCGCTCCGGGTCATTCTTGGTGAACATCACCTGGGCCTGCGGCTTCAACGTGAGCTCGTGAGGCGCGGGAAGGCGATCGTCGGAGCGCGCGCGGAAGTTCCCCTCCAGCGTGGCCGTGTACGTTCGCGAGCGCCCCGGCAACTGCGCCAGCCTGCGAGCGTTCTCGCGATCGGCGGCATCGTTCTTCGGCGCCAGCACCAGATGCGGACCGTCCGGCAGCCGCTTGGCGCACTGCCGGTTCAACTCCGCGCACGCCGCGGCAACGTTGCGGCCGGTG
>JBDSGC010000236.1:0-7543 GCA_039919215.1 Thermoanaerobaculia bacterium
GCGCCGCCGGAGAGCTTCCTCAAGATCGCGATGTTGCCCTTCCGGAGGCTGGTGTACACCAGATACCTTCCATCGGGAGACCATACCGGTCCGATCTCCGGTCCGGGGTCGAACGAGATGCGGGCCATGGAGCCTCGTGACAGGTCGCCGACCCATATGTCGGGTGTGTTCGCTTCCGCGTCCTGCCGCTGCAGCGCGATGCGTCCGTCGTCACGGGAGAGATCGAGGTTGATCCCGGTGAACGTAGGCAGGAGCGTCCGGGTGCGGGAGCGCCTGTCGAAACGGACCAGCGGCGGGTTCGTCGCCGCTGTCCGCAGTTGATACGCGAGGGTACCGCCCCCGGCGCTGTACGCCGCCGAGCCGTACTGCCGATTGAGGTTGACGTTTTTGGCAACCAGGACCGGTTCTCCGATCCGGGCAATCTTATCGGGATCAAATTTCTGTGAGTAGAGGTCGTTCCCGTCGACGAAGAGGATGTGGCCGTCGGCATACACCACCGTCGTATCGAGATCGAGCACCCGTTTTCGATCGAAGGAATCGAGGGAGCCGCACCAGACCGCTGTCGATTCGGGATCCGAGCTTCTGGCCGTGTAAAGGAAGTGCTGCCCGTCAGGCAGAAACGCCGGTCGCCAGTGGCCGCTCTCGTTGCGAGAGGGGTCGAGCTTCGTCACCGGTCGCGGCGTCCCTCCTTCCGCATCGACCGCCATCAACACCGTGTCCATCCTGGGCGCGAACACGATGGTTCCCTTCGAACTCCAGGACGCCCCACGGCTGTCGCCGGTGACGGCGACCACCTGTGGAGAGCCGCCGTTCACGGATACCCTCTTGAGCTTGGAGTCCTTGAAAAACCCCACTTGACGGCCGTCAGGGGCCCAGAAGGGATCGTAGGAGCTGGAGGCGAGTTTCCGGTAGTCGAAGGAGTCGGCGGAGCGGACGACCAGATCGTCGCTTCCCTCACCACGGACGAACAGCAGGAACTGGCGGCCGTCCGGCGAGACTCCCACCGGCGAATCGTCGAGATCAAACGACCTCTTCTCCTGCGGCGCGATCATGAATCGCTGCGGCAGGGCCGGCCGATGAGCCGTGCGCATGTGCGCAAGACCGGCGCCGAGGGCGGCGAGGACCGCCGCCGCGGCCGCAATCCAGCCGTACCGCGAACCGATCGAGCGCCGGGCGGTTGAGGCGATCCCCTCTCCCTGCGCAATCGATTCGAGCTGGAGTTTCAAGTCGTGCGCGCTCTGCCAGCGCTGATCGGGATCTTTGCGCAAGCAGATGGAGACCACTCGGTCCAGTGGCGGCGGTGCATCCGCCTGCAGGTCCGAGATCGGCAGCGGGTCGCGATCCACGATCGCAGCGATGATGCTGGTCCGCGTCCGGCCGTCGAAAGCCCGCTTGCCGGTGACCATCTCGTACAGCACGGCACCGAATGCAAAGATGTCGGTGCGGGCGTCGGCTTCGATGCCTTCCAGTTGCTCCGGGGACATGTACTGCAGCGTGCCGACGATGGTCCCTTCCGCGGTCAGCGGCTTCTGCTCGGTCTCCTTGACCAGCGCGGTGGTGCCGCTGAAGACGCCGCTCGGTGAGACCGCATGCTTGGCCAGGCCGAAATCGAGAAGTTTCGCCCCTCCGCCGGTGATCATGATGTTGCCCGGTTTCAAATCGCGATGAACGATGCCGTGGCGATGAGCCTTCGACAGAGCGTCGGCGATCTCCACGCCGTATCGCAGCGCCTGTTCGAGCGGCAGCGGACCGCGCGACAGCCGATCCGCCAGCGACTCTCCTTCGATCAACTCCATGACCAGGAAGTCGCGGCCATCCTCGTGGCCTACATCGAACAGCGTGCAGATGTGAGGGTGATGGAGCTGGGAGATCGTCTTGGCCTCGCGCTCCAGGCGGCTCTTCAGACCGGCGTTCTGCGCGAACTCCGACGGCAGCACCTTGATGGCCACGCTGCGGTCCAGCCGGGTGTCTCTGGCCCGCCAGACTTCCCCCATCCCTCCCGCGCCGAGGCGGGAGACGATCTCGTAGGGACCGAGGCGGGTGCCGGCGACGACTTCCATATCACTGCCGCGTTATGCGGAAGGGCCTTCTGCCGGATCGCCCATCAAACGTTGTTCGAGAAGTCGAACGGTGATTCGTCGGCGAACGGATCGTTGTCGCTGGCCACAGTGAGCTTGGAGTCCATCTCTTCCTTGGCCATGTCGGAGGTGGACTGGATTCCCTGAAGCTTGAGGCGGAACTCGTCCGGGTTGGAGGCCCGTCGCAGCGCTTCGTCCAGCGCGATCAGCCCATTCTTGTAGAGCATGTACAGCGACTGATCGAAGGTCTGCATGCTGTACTGGGACGTTCCGGCCGAGATGGCATCCTTGATCATCTTGGTCTTCTCTTTGTTCTCGATGCAGTCCCGGATGTACGCAGTGCTGATGAGCACCTCCGCCGCAGGGACGCGGCCCAGTCCGTCGGCGCGGGGAACCAGCCGCAGCGAACAGACCGCCTTGAGCACGGCGGCCAGCTGCAGGCGAATCTGCTTCTGCTGGTGCGGCGGGAACACCGAGATGATCCGGTTGATGGTCTCGGTGGCGTCCATGGTGTGCAGCGTGGAAAGGACGAGGTGGCCGGTCTCTGCGGCGGTCAACGCCGTCTCGATGGTCTCGTAGTCGCGCATCTCACCGACCAGGATGACGTCAGGGTCCTGACGCAAAGCCGAGCGGAGCGCCTGGGAGAACGACTTGGTGTCCACCTCAATCTCCCGCTGGTTCACGATCGACTTCTTGTCGCGGTGGAGGAACTCGATCGGATCCTCCACCGTCATGATGTGCTCGGTCCGATGGGTGTTGATGTAGTCGATCATCGCCGCCAGCGTGGTGGACTTTCCCGATCCCGTGGTTCCCGTGCACAAAATCAGGCCGCGGCGCTCCTCGCAGATCTTTTCCAGGATGGTCGGCAGCATCAGCTCCCGGATGGAGAGGATCTTGACCGGGATGACGCGAAGGACCATGCCCACCGTTCCGCGCTGCTGGAAGATGTTGCAGCGGAACCGGCCGAGACCGGGAACCGAGTAGGCGATGTCGATCTCGTAGTTGTTCTTGAACTTCTCCTTCTGCCGGGAGGACATGATCGAGAAGGCCATGGCGATCGTGTCCTCCTGCATCAGCCGCTTCAACTCGACAAGCGGAACAAGCTCGCCGTCCACGCGGATGACCGGATGCGAGCCGACCTTGATGTGCAGGTCGGAGGCCCGGCGTTCAGCGGCGATCTTCAGCAGGTCATTGATATGCACGAATCACCTCGGAAACGCCCATTTTACGCCAAAGCGGGCCCGAGGCCGGCGGACACGGTGGGAAGCGGGACGCGGGGGGAGAACCTCATTCGCCAGAGTCCTTCTCCAGCCGCAGCGGGGAGAAGGTGCCGAAGCGGATGAAATCGCGCCTTGTGACTTGAGAAAAGCGCCCCTCACCCCCGCTTTGCGGGCCCTCTCCCCGCTGCGCCGGCGCGAGGGGACTCGTTGGGAGGATTCGTCGCTCGGGAGGATACGCGCGGGCCGGCGCCGGTCCCTACGAACGTTTCCACAAACGCAGAATGGCTCGCCACCAGCCGTAGCGACTCTTCGAGCATGGCCCTGTTCTCCGGCCGGTTCAACCACGTCGACCGCCCCGAGGGATGCGGCAGGACAATGACATCGAAGGAACACCTGGCGCGCGAAGCGCGGTGCAGCCGGCCAACGACATCCTTCAAGGTCGCCATGCCGATCAATTGCTTCGAGGCCAGCGTTCCCACCGCGAGAATGAGGCGGGGGCGGAGGATGGCGATCTCGCGATCGAGGTGCGCTCCGCACGCGGCGATCTCCCGTTCGTCCGGCACTCGGTCGCCGCCCGCTTTCGGATCGCGGCCCGGAAAACAGCGGATCACAGCACTGATCTGCACCGCCTGACGGAACTGCTCCTCGCTGACGCCGAGAGTCTGGAACCAGCCGAATAACCTCCGGCCGGCGGTGTAGGCGAAGGGCCGCCGGTCGACGACTTCATGAGGTCCCGGCGCCTGTCCCACCAGAATGACGCGCGCCGAGTGGACCGGACCGACCACCGGCTCGCCCTGCACATTGGGACAGAGACGGCAAGCGAGCAGCGTCTCCAGGTGCCTCGAAAAAGCAGCGTGTTGTACCATCGCGTCGACCCATGAAACGCCTCGCGCACGCAGTCCTGTTCCTTGCCGCCGCTCTCATCCCGCCCCCGCTCATGGCCTGGACCCAGAAGGCCGACGAGCGGATCGCTCAGCGCAGCGCCGAGCTGGCTCCGCCGGACCTGCGCCTCCTGATCGAGCGCTTTCCCGCCGAGTTTCATCGCGGCCTGGAACGAGCCCAGGCGGACGAAGGCAGCGACATTCATCGCTCCAAACTCCGCTCCCGGATCGAGGTGGAGGCTCGCGGCATCATCTCCATGATTCGCAGGAATCAGCCGATGCCGCTGGTGATCGAGCATCTGGGGATCCTGGTGCACCTGGTCGGTGACGCAAACAACCCGTTCCACGTAGGCAACGATGATCCCGAGACTCACGCCGACTTCGAGGGATACTTCACTCGACGGATCGGACACTTCCCCACCTACTTTTACGGCGTCGACCGTTCCTTCCAGATGGAAAAGTTTCTGGACCGCACCTTCGCGCGAACCGCCAAGTTCATTCCGCTGATGGCGGAGGAGTACACCCGCGGCGGCCAGCGTCGGACGTCCGCGGATTTCGACGACCGCTCCACTGCGTTCGGCGTGGCCTCCGTCTGTTACTCGCACGCCATCACCGACGTCGTGAACCTGGAGTTCCACATCTGGAAAGAGGCCGGCGGCGATGTGCGCCAGCTTCCACGCAAGGTCCTGCCGCGTGGGCGGTGAGCGGACGTTGCAGCGGGCCATCCTCTCCGTTTCCGACAAGAGTGGCATCGTGGAGCTGGCCCGCGCGCTGCGGGCGAAGAACATCGAGATCCTTTCCACGGGCGGAACGGCGACGCATCTCCGCGACGCCGGGATCGAGGTCACCCCGATGGCCTCCTGGTCGGGCGCTCCGGAGATTCTGGGCGGACGGGTGAAGACGCTGACTCCCCGCGTGTTCGGCGCCATCCTGCACGATCGCGACAATCCGGCGCACCTCGCCGATGTCGAGCGCCTGGAGATCCCGGCCATCGATCTGGTGGTGGTGAATCTCTATCCTTTCGAGACCACGGTGGCTCGTGAAGGGATCACCGTCGAAGAGGCCATCGAGCAGGTCGACATCGGCGGCCCTTCCATGCTGCGCGCTGCCGCCAAGAACCATCGTCACGTGCTCCCCCTTTGCGATCCGTCGCTCTACGACGAGTTCCAGCGGGAGCTCGCGTCAGGAACCATCAGCGAAGGATTCCGACGGCGCTGCGCGCTTGCCGTCTTTCAGCGGACTGCCGCATACGACGGCGCGATCGCCGCGTTTTTCTCGGTAACGAGCAAGGAGGCAGCAAATGAGGCGAGGCCGGAGATGGCGGACCGGCGCCGCCTGGAGCTGCAGAAGATCCAGGACCTCCGTTATGGCGAGAACCCGCAACAGCAGGCGTCGTTCTATCTTCTGAACGGCATGCGCACACCGTTTGAGCAGATCCAGGGGAAGGAGCTTTCATTCAACAATCTCCTCGATCTCGATGCCGCCGGAAAGCTGGCCCACGCGTTCGAGCAGCCGGCTGCGGCGATCATCAAACACACCAATCCCTGCGGCGTGGCCCGACGTCCGTCGCTGGCTGAGGCCATTCGCGCGGCCATCGAGGCCGACCCCGTCTCTGCCTTCGGCGGCATCATCGGCGCCAACCGTCCCTTCGACGAAGACAGCGCGAGGCTGGTGGAGCCCATGTTCCTCGAGGTCCTCATCGCGCCCTCATTCGATGAAGGCGCGCGCGCCATTCTGCAGAGAAAGAAAAATCTCCGACTGATCATCGCCGCGGCTCCCACGGCGAATGAAGACATCCGCAGCGCGGCAGGGGGCCTGCTGATCCAGTCGGCGGATCGAATCGCCGATCGCAGCACATGGAAGTGCGTCACCACCGTGCAGGCGTCCGCGGAGGACCTGGACGGCCTGGAGTTTGCCTGGATCGTATGCGCCCACGTGAAATCCAACGCCATCGTGCTCACCAATCAGTGGCAGTCGGTCGGCATCGGGGCGGGCCAGATGAGCCGCGTGGATGCCGCGAAGGTCGCCCTGATGAAATCGATTCTGCCGGCGGCAGGCACCGTCGCCGCCTCCGATGCCTTCTTCCCGTTCCGCGACGGCCTCGACCTCCTGGCGGAAGAGGGAGTGCGCGCCATCATCCAACCGGGGGGCTCGGTACGCGATGAGGAAGTGATCGCCGCGGCGAACGAGCGCGGCCTGGTGATGGTGTTCACCGGCGAGCGGCATTTCCGGCACTGAGCGCCTTTTGGAACGCCGGCATTCAGGGAAAGAGGAGCGGTTCAAGGGCAGTGGCCCCTTGACCTGCGCCTCACTGTCCTCAGCGATTCCGCTCCGGAATCTCCACGCGCCCGGCCACCCGCTGGTACTCGACATGGCCGCTGCCTTTCCGTCCCACCCTCAGATCGCCGCCCACGTCGGCGACCTCGACGCTGCCTGATCCTTTCCTTCCGATCAACACATCTCGCTTCACGTTGCGAATGTCCACCGAGCCGGAGCCGTCCGCGGCAATGTTCACGCTTCCGGCCTGGCGGATGGTGATGTCGCCGGATCCGTCGGTGATGCTCACGCTGCCTGCCACGTCATCGATGACCAGTTCTCCGGACCCGTCACGGACTCGCAGATCGCCGGCTACCTTGCGGATCTCCAGCGCCCCGCTCCCGTCGGTGATGTCGGCAGAGGCCACACTCTCCACGGTCATCTCCCCCGAACCGTCCTCGATCACCAGGGCCACGGAGTCGGGCACTGCCACCTCAAAATCCAGGGAGGCGTCGGAGCCGAAAAAAGAATTCGACGTGTCAGGAATCTCCGCTTCCACCCGCAGCTCTGATCCGGTGCGCTGCGACGTGAGCAGAATGTTCTTGAGGACGTCGCGGTCGGAGGAGCAGGCCGTTCCGGTGGCCCGGACCTCTGCTGCGCCGCGCCGTCCGGTGATGTGCAGGGTCCCGGCGCGGCCGACGATCACGATCCGCGTCAAGCCGTCGGCCGGAGCACTGGCGTTTCGTCTCTCGGTGTAGCTGCAGTCGCCCCACAGTCCGGCGGAAGCGGTGGTGGCGGTCAGGATGGCGAGGGCGGCGATCGCGGTTCTCATGGGAACCGATACGGATTCGACGGCCGTGGGTTGCGCGTGGCTCGTGCGGTCACCGCGGCAACGGAAAATCGCACAGCGCCGTTTCCTCCAGGATCTGCCGGCACAGTTCCCGACGAGCGTGCTGTCGGACGAGCAGCCATGAATGGCCGCGTTCGGGCATCCAGCCGGGACAGTTCGCATCGCCGAGGACTTCGCGAACCACATCTCCGACCGAGAGTCCCTCGCGGCGAGCGCGGGCCATCCGCTCCGCCAGGCCCCGCACTCCTGACCCATCGT
>JBDSGC010000237.1:0-2571 GCA_039919215.1 Thermoanaerobaculia bacterium
CCGGAGGAGCGCGGCGATTCACCGTGCGAGAGGCGAATGTCAACCTGAGTTGAGGAACAGCGCAATGCGCGCTGTTGCGATCTCGATGACAGTCCTCACGCGAGTTCCGCGAAGCGGGGGTGAGGGGTCTCTCCTTCACTCATGCGAAACCCCTCATCCGGCCTTCGGCCACCTTCTCCCCGCTGCGGCGGGGAGAAGGAACTCCATCGAGAGAGACGGCGTAAGGAGAGTCATTTGAAGACGCGACGCAGAGCGTGTCCTCGACGAGGCGCTGAATCTCCAGGAGCCGGACCGAGCCGAGCTGGTGGTCAAGCTACTCGCCAGCTCGTCCCGCCCGGCCTAGCTGTCGAAGGCCACGCCGCCGATCGGGGCGTTGCGATCCCCACGCGAGTCGAGCAGCTCGCGGAGGTTCGTCGTCTCGATGAAGAGGTGCCGGTGGCGGATGCAGTGGACGGCGATGGCGAAGAAGAGAACGGCCACGATGGCAAAGAAGACCTGCGAGGCTGGGGATGTGGCCGGCACGGCGCCTGCTGACGACGCGACGAAGAGCTCCTGCATCAGGATCAGGCAGAAGAGCGGGAAGGGAAAGAGAACGAGCGCGGAGAGCACGCGGCTGGCCTGGATGCGGAAGTAGGGTCGCAGAGTCAGGAAGGTCAGCGCGACGAAACAGCCGAGCATCAGCAGCGCGGCGAAGTGCAAGGGCGCCAGAGTGGTCCATGGGAGACCGCGGCGGGCCTGGATCACCATCTGCGCCTGTAGGACGAGCGTCCAGGCCAGCGAGAGCAACGCTGCCGTGGTGCAGACCAGAGAGAGAAACGCGCCGAACAGATTGCGCGCCGCGAGGAGCGCCGACATCCTCACCAGGATGGCCGAGGCAGCCAGGCCGGCGAGCAGTGCGACCAGGATGGCCCAGCCGGAAGCCGCGCTGGCGGGAACGATCCCTCCATGCACGGCAACGAACGTCAACGGGGATCCGTCCAGCTGCGCCAGCAGGCCGGCCGCTGACGAAAGCGCCAGAAAGAGGGAGAAACCAGCGCCGAGGTAGAAGAGGAACTTGGGCATGAGCTTCCGCGAATCTTACAACGCTCCCTGCGCGTCCATCTGGATCTCTGGGGGCAGAGGCTTTGGCGGAGCCACGGGCACGGACGCCGCAGATCGCAGGTTACTCCTCGTGCATGGAGATGATTCGATCCAGCCGGATCTCCACCGGACCGTTGCTCGCCTCGAATTTGACGAACTCGGCGCCGTCGGTCGTATAGACATCGGCGATCCGTCCGCGATCCTTCTGGGCCACACCTTCGAGCTCGAACTCCAGCTCCACTTCCTGTTTGTGCATCGCTGCTGCTTCGAGTTGGTCGTGATAGTCACAGGAAACCGGTTCGTAGGGATTCTCGGCCATGGGGTCTCTCCGGACCACCTCACTACACGATCGGTGCCCGCGGTTGTGCTACGATTTTCAGCGAACCCATCATGAGTGTGCTGACTACGCTGTTCGGCGTCCAGAACCTTTCTGCGGCCATGCCGTTGGTATTCGCCGGCATCCTGCTGCTCATCCTGATCGTGTCGTTCCGCTCCCGCGCCGTGGTCTTCACCCAGTACCTGCAGACCATGACCGGGATCCAGTTGAAGCCGGCCGATGTCGCGCGCGTCTACCGGGAAAAGGGGAAAGACGGGGTGCGCGAATTCTTTCTCGACCTCATCATCCGCGAGGATCTCAAACAGGGTCCCATCGAGATTCCCGGTGAGACACCCAGCGTGTCCGCCGACGTGCTCGAAGCCGCCGAGAGCACCGACAAGTTCCTCGTGAATCGCTGATCGGCCGGCACGGCCGGCGGCGTGGGTTGCCCAAGGCTTCGCCAAGATCACGCTCCAGGACCTTCTGCCGCGCAGTTTCCTAGGCCTGAGGCTGTCCGCAGTAGGTCCGTGCTCGCGCTGTCAGGTGCTCGGCATCGACGGGAATCATCATCGTTTCGTCGGCAAAGCGCGCCAGCTCGCGAACCTCCTCACTGGGAGGCGCCAGCACGATCACCGCTTCGCCCCCAGTCCCGGACCGCCGCTCGCGGAGCGCTTCGAGGACGTTGAGGTTCTGCGGTCCCCTGACGTCCACGTAGACCACCACCACCGAGAACACCCTCTCCTCCAGATAGGCCAGGGCCTCGATGCCATCGGCGGTGAAGGTGACGCTGAAGTGGTGTTGATCGAGGGTGCGGACCAGTTGCTTGCGGAAGGCGTCATCGTCGTGAACGACCAGGATGTGGCAGCTGGGAGAGGTGGACATGTTCCCTACCGCAGGGGCAAGGAGCGTTCCAGAATCTGGCGGTACGACTGCAACACCTCCTCGCTGAAGCAGGCGAAGAGGATGCGTTCCATCGGCGCCGGGCCTGCCAGCGCCTCGCGCACGGCGATGGCGGTAGCCTCGTCGATCGGATAGCCGTAGACGCCACAGCTGATCGCCGGAAACGCGATGCTGCGGATCCCCTTTCCCTTAGCGAGGGCAAGGCTCTTTCGATAGCACGACGCGAGGAGCGCCGGCTCGCCTCGCTGCCCGCCGTGCCACACCGGGCCGACGGT
>JBDSGC010000238.1:0-8112 GCA_039919215.1 Thermoanaerobaculia bacterium
GAGCGGTCTGGATGAAGTAGTCGACGCGGGCCCGCGAGAGGCCCTGGACCAGGATGCGGATGCGCCCGTCCGGGAGCTTGAGCATCCGCATGATGATGGCCACGGTGCCCACGCGGTAGAGATCGTCCTCAGCCGGATCCTCGTTCTGGAAATCCTTCTGCGCCGTCAGCATGATCACCCGGTTCTCGGCCAGGGCCTGATCCACCGCGTTGATGGACTTTTCGCGCGATACGGAGAGGGGCACGATGATGAACGGAAAGATGACCAGGTCCTTCAACGGAAGGACAGGAAGGACATCGGGGATCTTGATCGGTTCTTCCTTCGCGGGTTCGTTCGCGTCGCTCATTTCAACCTCTCCGAAAAATGCGGGGGGACCTGTTGGGAACCGCTGCAATGGCTGTTCCCGTGAAAGATCGTATTCACCAAACCATCTCCTCGCCGGGCGCGGTGTGGGATCTCACTGTCAGACGATTTCCCATCGGCATCAAATCTTCTCTTCGCACTGCGCTGTCATTTTCCGCATTCACTTCACTTCAGCTGGTGCAGCTCCTTCACGAATGCATCCACGTCCTCGAAGCGGCGGTAGACCGATGCGAACCGGACGTAGGCCACAGGGTCCAGCTCCCGCAGCCGTTCCATCACCATCGTTCCGATGCGCTGGCTGGCAATCTCCCGTTCGCCGGACTCCTGCATGGAGGTTTCGATGGAGTCGGCCAGCCGCTCCAGAGTCTCCTGCGGCACCGGTCGCTTGCGGCAGGCCACCTGAAGGCCGCGCATGAGCTTTTCCCGATCGTAGGGCTCGCGTCGCTCGTCGCGCTTGACGACCTGAAAGGGCAGGTGCTCGATCTTCTCGTAGCTGGTAAAACGGCGTCCGCACTGCGTGCACTCACGACGACGCCGGATGACCTCGCCTTCGCGCCCTTCGCGCGAGTCGACGACGCGATCTTCCGTGTTTCCGCAGAAGGGACAGCGCATCACGGCGCCGTATATCACGAGAGGATGGGTGGAGCGAGGGAACCACTCGATGCCGCGCGCACACTTGGTCAGGCCGCGGGCGGCGGATCGGCGACTTCCTTCCCCGCGGCGGTCAGATCGCGGAATCGCAATCCTTCGCGCAGAAGCAGCGCCACTCCGGCGATGACCACCGGCAGCGTACCGACGAGGTGAAAGAGGAGCGTGATGGCCACCGATGGATCGATGTCGAATCCGTAATAGGTCGTCAGTAGCCACTGGCTGATCTTGTGAAAGCCGCCCACACCGCCAGGAGTGGGGATGGCGATTCCGACGGTGGTGACGGCGCTCAGAAAGTACGTCGAATCGAAGGGCAGAACGTGATTGACGGCTTTCATGACGGCCCAGAACTGCGCGGTCAGGCAGAGCCAGATTGCCGCAGTACAAGCAAGGACCGTGGCCAGAGCCGCAGGCCGATGGACGATGTCCAGGGTTCTGACAAAGGCGTCGAAGAAGCGCATCCAGGGATCCCGAAACCGCTTCGGCAGCAGGCGGCCCAGCCGTTCGTGAAGGCGTCGCACCGCGGTGCTGGAGATGCCCAGCAGAATCATGAAGAGAATCAGCGTCGCGAGCACTCCGCCACACACGGCGCCCCCCACGTGAATGACACCCTGGCGTCCGGGAAAATCGTTCCAATGCACGATGCAAAAGTACACGAAGAGGGCGAGGATGCTGATCAGGTCGAGCACCCGTTCGGACAGGACGGTGCCCAGCGCGTCCACGAAGCGGACTTTGCTTCGCCGCGCCAGCAAGGCCGGACGGGCCACGTCGCCGGCGCGGATGGGGAGAACCGTGGACAGCATGTATCCCGTGCAGTTCGCAAAGAAGGTGGGATAAAACCCAGGCATGTCCGGGCCACCGATGAGAATGCGCCAGCGCTGCGACCGGAAGATGAGGGTCGAGAAATTGATCAGCAGCCCGGCGATCAGCCAGAGCGGGTCTGCGGCCTTCATGAGCGCCCAGACATCATGAAGATTGCTCTTCCAGAGAAAGATTCCGAGGAAGAACACGGTCAGGGCGATGACCAGGACGATCTGGAGAATGCGTTTCAAGCCGGGAACGTTTGTACCACAGTGATCCAATGCCGCCGGCAGATGCGCACGCACCACCGGTCCAGCCACCGGTTCAGCCAATGAGCAACCTTCGCGTTTACACGAATCCGATCTTCCGCAGTCACGACACCGGTGTTGGCCACCCCGAGCGCCCTTCCCGCATGGACGCCGCCCTGGAGGGAGTGGCCCGTGCCGGACTCTCCGATCGAGTGGTCGCCGAAGCGTCTGTTCACACGGAGACCGGCCGCATCATCGCCAAGGTGCATTCCAGCGACTACGAACGGGAGCTCGAGCATGCCTGCCGCGCCGGGATGCGACTGTTCCACTCCATCGACAACCCGATTTCCTCCCGCACCTTCGCCGCCGCCCGCACCGCCGTTGGCTCCGCGCTGGGGGCTGCCGAGGAAATGCTGACTGGGGAAACTACGCGCGCGTTTGTGGTGGCCAGGCCCCCGGGCCATCACGCAGATCGCGTCGCTGCCATGGGCTTCTGCTTCTTCAACACCATCGCCTGCGTGGCGGAATGGCTCCGCGAGCGCGAGGGAATCGACCGGATCTTCATCTTCGACTTCGACGTGCATCACGGCAACGGCACCCAGGCCTTGTTCGAGGAGCGCGACGACGTCTACTACGCCTCGACCCATCGCTTCCCGTTCTATCCCGGCACAGGAGCGTCCGACGAGATCGGTCGCGGCCCCGGTCGTGGTTTCACCCGGAATGTTCCTTTCGCCGCGGGAGGAGGGGACGCCGAATATCTGCGCGCGGTCGAGGACGACATCGTGCGCGTGATCGACGACTATCGCCCGGACGTGGTGCTCCTCTCTTCCGGATTCGATGCCCATCGTGACGATCTCCTCGGCGGGATGAACGTCACCGAACAGGCGTACGGAGAGATCACCCGAAGGCTGGTCGAAGCGGCCGAGCGCCACGCGAAGGGCCGCATTCTTTCTTTGCTCGAAGGCGGCTACGACCTCGAAGCGTTGAGCGCCAGCGTTGCCGAACACGTTCTGGCTCTGTCGTAGACTGCCCCGGGAGGTTCCCATGACCGTTGATCCCGGCCGCTTCCACCCGATGACGCCGGCGCCACCTCCGCCGCCACAGCAGTCCACTGGCTGCGGCAAACTTGCCTTGATCGGCTGCTCCATCGCATTCTTCCTTGGCGCCGTCGCGGTGGTCGCGGTGGTGTTCGGAATCTTCGGGGCGATCAAAAAGTCCGACGTTTACTCCGAGGCCCGCAATCGTGCCGTTGCGGATCCCCGCGTCGTCGCGGCCCTGGGG
The DNA here is from genome assembly GCA_039919215.1 of Thermoanaerobaculia bacterium. Classification (GTDB taxonomy): domain Bacteria; phylum Acidobacteriota; class Thermoanaerobaculia; order Gp7-AA8; family Gp7-AA8; genus JBDSGC01. The sequence goes on from JBDSGC010000238.1 coordinate 3,342, forward strand.
ACGCCCATCAAGACCGGCTTGCTGGTCAGCGGCTCGCTGAAGATCAACAACAATTCAGGCACCGCCAACCTGGGGTTCCCCATCTCCGGACCGAAGGGCGAGGCTCACGTGGACGCCGTGGCCACGCGCGACACCGAACGCTGGACGTTCACCACGCTCACGGTCAAGCCCGCCGGACAGCCAGCCATCGACGTGTTGCGTCCGGAGGGAAGTCCTCAACCGGAGCGCTGACGTTCGCTGCGGATCGCGGCATAGAGCGTCTCCAGTCGCGCAATCCGGAGGTCCTTGGAGAACCCCTGGATGACGTGGGCGCGCGCGCTCTCCCCGATCCGCCGCCTCCCGTCCGGATTCTGGATCACGCCGCGAATCGCCGCCACCAGCGCTGCCACTTCCTTCGCTGCGATCAACCAGCCTACGTCCGCAGACGACACCAGCTCACCATTGCCGCCGCAGTCGGTGGCAATGACGGGGCGAGCCATGGACATGGCCTCCCGGATGGTGCCGGTGATTCCCGTACCGGCCCAGGATGCATCGACGACCAGATCGGCGGAGGCGAAAACGGCAGGCATATCGTCGCGCGTTTCCACGGGCGTGACGGCGTGGGCGATCCCTCGCTCCTGCGCGTACGCTCTCACTTCCCCGAACTCCCGCTCATGACGGCAGCCGACGAAGGCGAGGTGGATCGAGGGGATCTCAGGCAGCAGAAGGGCCACCGCGTCGATCAGCTCTTTCCAGCCCTTCCAGTCCCGGACGCCAACCTGGACGATGAGAAAGCGATCGTCCGCGATCCCTTTCTCGCGCCGAAAAAGACGGGGGTTCCAACTGGCGGGATCAAATCGATGAACGTCAGTGCCCGCGTACACAACCTCCACCTTCGTCGGCGGGAGCTTGCCGCTGACGATCACCACGCCTCGAATCTGCTCGCACACGGTGACCACGCGATCGACGCGCCGGGTGCGGAACTTTGGACGATTCCAGACGTCGAGTGGAAACGACACGCCCCGATTCACCACAAACGCACCGACCGGATGGCGCAGGGAGGCCATCATAGCGAGTGAATGGGCGACGCCTTTATGCACATGAACGACGTCCGGGCGAAGCCGGGCGAACAACCGTGCCAGTCTCCACGCGCTGGGAAGATCGAATTCATTGCGCATGAGCAGGCCGACAAAGTCGACGTCTGCCTCGGCGGCGCGTTGCGCAAGAACCGAACCCGGCCTGCTGACGATGGTCACCTCGTGGCCGCGCTCCCTCAGCCCGCTGGCCGCCTGAAACATCTGATGGACCGACCCGGTGTTGAACTGGTTGAACTCGAGAAGCTGAATGATCCGCACGCGAAGCGATCATAACGGAGGGTCCGAAGCGGGCCGGCACGGCCGGCGGCGCTGATTGCCCAAGGCTCCGCCAAGATCACGCTTCAAGACATTCTGCCGCGCAGACTCCTAAGGTATTGACCGGACAGATCGAGGACACAAACCGGAGACATCGAGGACAACTCTGAGCAAGATCCGTCCCGGAGGTTCGGGACGGTTTCGGGACGGTATTGAGGAGTCCAATGGCTGTCCCGCAAACGAGTTCGCAAGCTTTGATCGAATTGCTATATCGTTTTTCGCTCTGCCAGGGGAACTCATGCAACGCAAAACGCTACGACGGAGCGGGGCACGCCTTCATGAACCCGAAGAACAAGGGCGGCTACGTGAAAGAGGCTGCCGCGGATGCCTGGAAGCGAATCGACTCGGTCCTCCGGAAGCGTCTCCGGCGCTCGTGATACCATCCAACTTCTTGAGCCATTTGGAGATCGGTCTTGCCGACGAACGACACTAAGCCGCGCGAGCTGAAAGTCACGGACAAACGAATCTTCACCGCGGAAGGGGACATTCGCGAGGAGTTCCGGCAGGACATCAAGCCGTCCGATCCCATGCGTCCGGCCCCCGCCGCTGCGACCGCGCCCAAACCTCCAGAACCTCCATCGCATCAGCCGAGTCAGAAGACTTCGGGGTCACCGGCCTCAGGTGATCGCCCACGGACTCTGGCAGACAAGGCGCAGAATCCCGGGACCACCTTCGCCGATTTCGTGGAACAGCTCATCGCTCAAGGCTACATGGCGCTGGGGATGCTAAAAAACCCGTATCCACAGAAACCGGCCATCGATGCACCGGCAGCGCGGCAGATGATCGAGATCCTCGGCATGCTGAAGGAAAAGACGGCCGGCAACCTGACTGAACAAGAAGAAGACTTTTTGAGCACGCATCTGGGAGAATTGAAGCTCGCGTTCGTCCAACGTACGAAAAGCCTGTGATGAAACGATTGCTCGTCAGCTCGATGCTCCTTGTCGGAGTGTGTTTGGGATCGGTGCCGCTGCGCGCCGAGCAGGTCGCTCCGCGTGAAATCTGGCCGCAGGCCGCGGCGGCAATCGACAGCGGTGACGTGAATGCGGCATTCAAGAAAACCTCCGAGCTCACCGACGTGGGCAAGACCTACGGCATCAAGACGTTTCCCCTGTACGCCGAATCCGCTGCCTCGCTGGCCCGTCAGGCCGCGAAGCAGAAGAATAAGCCGGCCGTGGACTGGGGCAACAAGTCGGCGGACCGGCTGGACCCACAATCGCCGGGCGTCGCGTTCGCGCGCGCGGACGCTGCCGCGGACCAGAAGAATTGGGGAGCAGCCATCACCATGGCGGCACGCGGCTTTTCCAACATCTTCAGAAATTACCGATCGCGCGTTCTCAGCCGCTCCGACATGCTCGTGGTGATGATGCTTGCCATCGCCCTCACCGCGGCAGTACTGGGGATCGCTCTGTTCGTTCGTTACGGCCGGGCCATGGCGCACGACTTCCGCGAGTTCCTGGGGAAACGGATCCGCGGCGGCGCGGTATCGGTGCTGGCCTTCGCCCTGCTGTTTCTGCCGGTATTTCTCTGGCTCGGGCCGGTGTGGCTGGTCTTCTACTGGTTCGTGATCTTCTTCAGCTACGCCACGTCCGGCGAGCGCATCGCCATCGTTCTGATGACCATTCTGGCGGGGCTGGCCCCGATCGTCCTCGACGAGGCATCCAACTGGATCGCCGGTGTCGACGGGCCCGTGGTCATGTCCGCCATCGCCAGCCAGGAGCGCAGCTATCACCCCGAGGCGCTGCGCAGACTGCAGGAACTGGTCAACATCGTGCCGGACGATCCGATGTTGCATCTGCTCCTGGGCAACCTCTATCTGCAGGACGCGAACGAACAGCAGGCCAGCCAGCATTACCGTCGCTCGGTGGAATTGCGAGACACCGCCGGAGCTCACGTCAACCTGGGCAATCTGCATTTCTTCAACAACGACTTCGCAGCCGCCATCACGGAATACGAGAAAGCTGAGGGTTTGGACGCGCGCCTGGCCATCGCGTTCTACAACCACTCCATCGCCAGCGGTGAGACCTACAAATTCGACGAACAGGCCAAGAAGCTCGATCAGGCCAAGAAGATCGATCGCGGCGATATCGAGAGAATTTCGTCCAATCCCTCCGCGCAGAAAGTGGCGATGTATCGACCGCCCATTCCCCAGGCGTGGGCCGTTTCCTCCAGAATCGCGAGGAGCGGCGTAGCCCGCACGCTGTTCGGCAACTGGGCCTGGTTCGATCCGATCCAGAGCGCGCGCAACCCCATGACCATCGCCGCGCTCCTGACCCTGATCGCCGCTCCCCTCCTGTTCCTACGCCGTCGCCGGACTGGCCTGGCCGGCTCCTGCATCAAATGCGGGCGCACCTTCTGCCATCGCTGCAAGTCGGCACGCGAAAGCGCTACGTACTGCACCCAGTGCATCCACATTTACCTCAAGAGAGATGGTGTCTCCCTCGACACCAAGCGCTCGAAACTGGAAGAGGTGAGCGACCATCACAACGGCATGCTGCGCAGAAACCGCATGTTCGCCACATTCCTCCCCGGCTCGGCGCAGCTCATCGAAGGGCGCACTACCTCGGGTCTTCTCGGCGTCTTCGTTTTCCTGTTCTTCATCTCGCTGGCCGTTCTGGTCGGACGGCTGGCTCCGGTGCTCACGCCGGGTCAGGTGGCCCAGATGGTGGTCCGCGTGCTGGCCGTTGTGCTGGCCCTGATCATGTGGTTTGTCATGACCCTGCCGATTTACCGGCGAAGGGCGGTGGGATAGCACATGGCACTCGAGGGCACACTCCGCGACTTCAGTCTCGCCGATATCTTTCAGCTGATCGGATTGCAGCGAAAGACCGGCGTCCTCACGCTAAAGGGCAAGGACGACACGGTCACCGTCACCTTTCTGGACGGCAAGGTGGTCGGCGGGGATTCGCTGAGCCACCGCCTGGAAAATCGTCTGGGGCATGTGCTCATCCGCAGCAATCTGCTCACACAGGATCAGCTCAACCGCGCTCTCGAAATTCAGAAAGAGACGTTGCAGCGGCTGGGCTTCATCCTCACCCACTACGGAATCATTTCTGCCGATGCGCTGAAGCAAGCCATCCAGATGCAGATCATGCAGATCGTCTATCGCCTGTTCCGCTGGAAAGACGGCGACTACCACTTCTCGCAGGAAACCACGATCGAGTACGACCGCGACAACGTGGAACCCATCAGCGCCGAATCCATCCTGATGGAAGGCGCGCGGATGATCGACGAATGGCCGATCATCGAAAAGCGGATCCGGTCTTATGACATGGTCTTCCGCAAGAAGCTGACCGATCAGGAGATCGTCGTAGTGGGCTCCGAGGACGCGGACGAGCTCAACTTTGATGGCGATACCGCCCCGGTCAAAAAACGAAAAGCCG
>JBDSGC010000239.1:0-4264 GCA_039919215.1 Thermoanaerobaculia bacterium
CCCGCACCTGGAGGGAGGGGCATCCCCGCACCTCTGGCTTCCTGCGCGATTTCCTGCTTCTGCCGCGATCCTTCGTAGATCGACAGTCCCCATCCCGCCGCATAGAGCAGGACGATGGTGCCGGCGACCCAGGTGAAAACGCGCTCCTGCCGCTCCCTCAGTCCGCGGAAGATCTTGTGCCGGCGCTGAGGACGGGGAAGCAGCGGTGAGGAACCATGTTGCACGCATGCGGCGCTTCACGAGGCGTGCCCGGAACCACCACGAGCCGAAGCCGACTAGGGAAAGTACCCTTTGGGGATGCGCAGCGGCTGTCCGGCACGCGAGGTGATGGCCAGGCTGTGCCACTCGTCGGCGGCCGAGGCGTCGGAGTGGAAGACGAGCTGGTACTGCTGCCGCAGTTCCTGGGCGATCGCGGCGTAGACCGCTGCCAGCTCGCTCTCTTTTCGAATGATGAAGTAGGTGGCGCCGGTATCACGAGCCAGACCGGCCAGCCGCCGCGACTCCAGGTATCCGATGCCGAACCGCATCAGCCGCGTGAGGATGGTGTTCTTGATGACCGGATAGACCGGAACGCCGGCGTAGCGCGCGTAGTGGATGAGATGGTCGAGTTTGAATTTGCTTCCCTGATCCACGCCGTCGGTCAAAAGAATCAGCGCATGCCGCCCCGGCTGTTTCTGCAACTCGTACAGCATCTCGATCGCTGAGTCGTAGAGATGCGTCTCCCCGGCCGGCTTGACGCGATCGACCGACGCCGCGGCCGCCTCGAAGTCGTTGGTGAAGGGTGAGAGCCAGAAGAGGGTCTGGTTGAAGCCGACCACTGCGATGCGATCGTTCGGTCGGAGAAGCGTCTGGGCGAACTGCTTCGCTGCAGCTTTCACCACCGGAAGCTCGTCGAACATGCTCTCCGAGTAGTCGATGAGCAGGATCAGATTCAGTGGTTGATCGGAGGCTGGAACGAGAGCCTCGATCTTCCGCGGCGCCCCGTTGTCGGTCAACGCGAGATCCGCGATTTTGGGGGCGGCGCCTGCGCCTGCGAGCGACAGCGGCAACTGCTGCAGGGTCACTTCGATCTCTCCGCTGGGCTGGGAGCCGAAGAAGAAAACGTCGTTCGCTTCCTGGCCGTCGGCGGCGTGGACCGCCACACGCGCGTAGAGCGGTTTCGACACGCGCGCCGCATCCCATGTGGCAACCCACGGAGCTGCGCTCACGGTGGAGATCTTCTCCTCGCCGATGTAGAAGTCTGCGGAGGTGATGGTGAGCTCCGGCGGCTTGACGATGCTCGCCTCCAGCGAAGATCCGCTGCTGTGCAGCCGCACCCGGAATGGAGGCTTCGGGTCGTTGACCACCATCTGGTCTTCCCCCACCACCTTCTGCGTCGCGTCGTAACCGATGGCCCGGATGCGGATCCGCCGCACGTAGTCGCCCAGCTTGACCGGGATCACCATCGACCGGCCGGTCCCTTCACTCAACTTCACGCCGTTGACCAGCAGTTCCACTCGAGTCACCGGCTCGGAAGTGGAGATGGGCACCATCAGATCGCCGTGCACGAGGCCCTCCGGCTTGAGCGTGATGCGAACGCTTTGCGCGGAGACGGCGGCGGCGACCATCGACAGCAGGACGACGAGAGACCAGAGGCGGACGGAGTTCTTCACGTTCTTCACGGGGAGGACAACGCAGAGGGCAGCGTTCTCGTTCCGTATCATCGCTTAAAGAAGGCCCCGACCTTTCCGGCGGGGCGCTGCGGCAGGACCTGGTCCATCGTGCACTGAGAGGGCTTCTTCTCCGGCCGCCAGCGCAGGAACTTCGAGCCATGGCGGAAGCGTCCCTGCGAGAAATAGTCGAACTCCACTTCACAGACGAGCTCGGCGCGGAGCGGCTCCCATTCCCCGCTCTTCTCTGTGGACCAGCGGCTGGGGCCTCCCGGTACGCGCACTTCGAAGGCGTTCTCTCCGCGCAGTTGCTCCAGTCTGGCCGTCAGGTCGTCGCGCTCGGCCTTCTTCACCGACGAGGTGTGTCCGATGTAGACCAGCCGCTTCTGGTCGTCGTAGAGCCCCAGCAGCATCGACCCGACGCCTTTCGTTCCCTCGCCATATCGGAAGCCTCCCACCACGCAGTCGGCAGTCTTCAGATGCTTGACCTTGACCATCCCTTCGCGATCTCCCGAGTGGTACGGCTCTCCCAGGCGCTTGGCCATCACCCCATCGAGGCCTACACCGGAGAATTTGTTGAACCAGTCGCCGGCAGTCTTCCGATCGGTGGTTGCCGGCGACAATCCGATCAAGCCCTCGGGAACACCTTCAAAAAAGCGCTGTAGCTCGTCTCGCCGCCGTTCGATCGGAAGCTCGTGCAGCGGCTTTCCCTTCCACACCAGCACGTCGAATGCGAAGTAGTGCGCCGGACTGGACTCGGCGAGCTTGCGGATGCGCGACTCCGCCGGATGAATGCGCAACAGCAGATCGTCGAACGAAAGCGTTCCGTCGATGGGAATGACGATCTCGCCATCGAGCACGAACTGTTTCGCCTTCAAACTCTGGAACGCTTCGATCAGCTCCGGAAAATAACGACCCAGCGGCTGGCCCGCTTTGGACTGGATGGCCACCGTCTCGCCGTCGCGGAACACGATGGCGCGAAAGCCGTCCCACTTCGGTTCGAACTGCCAGAGGTCGCCTGTCGGGATCCTGTCGACCCGTTTCGCCTCCATCGGTGGATACGGTGGAGCAATCGGCAGGTCGAGTTTGGGGAATCCCTGCGTCGTGATTTTCGGGGCGGCGGGAGCGCGTCGGGTAGGCATCGAGAGAGAGCGTTCCAAATGCGATGCCCATTGGGCAAGTTGGTGAAATCCAACCAGCCTTTTCAGGGGCGCTGCGTGGATGTCGAAGCTTGTGAAGAAATCCCGGGCCGTCATCCTGAGCAAGGGAACGGCGCGATGCAGCGCTGTTGAGATCTCGATGACACATCCTCACGCGAGTTCCCTCTCCCCGCCGCAGCGGGGAGAGGGTCCGCGAAGCGGGGGTGAGGGGTCTCTTCTGCACTCATGAGCGACCCCTCAACCGGCCTTCGGCCACCTTCTCCCCGCTGCGGCGGGGAGAAGGAACTCGATCGTGAGAGGAGTCGTGGGGTGTGTCATCAGAAGCCGCGCAGACGCCGAAGGATCTGCAACGACGCAACTGCTCCCAGCAACATCCTCGTGATTGCAGATCCTTCGCTTCCCGCCCGCCACCCACGCCGCTCAGGATGACGGTTGGGGGATTTCTTCACAGGCTTCCATCCTCAGGGAGCTCCGACGCTACGTCTTCTTCGGTGCCCGCTTCGCCGCCTTTTTTTCTTCGGCGGCGCGGTGAACACATTCGCCAGGTCGAAGCGCTTCTTTCCCAGGACCGGCTTCCAGAGGTCGCCCACCTCCGCCACCCGCTCCCGGATGTTGTCGATGCGGAAATCCTGGATGTCCACTCCGCCCTCGATCTCGTCCCAGGTCACCGGTGCCGAGACCCCGGCGAAAGCGGTCGGACGCACGGAGTAGATGGAGGCCAGGGTTCGTCCCCAGGCGTTCTGGTTGTAGTCGACCAGCACGCGCGCGTGCGGACGTTTCACCTTCCGGTACTCAGCCGTGATGATGTCGGAATGCCGCGACTCCAGTTCGAGGGCGATGGCTTTGGCGAAGGTCCACACCTCTTTCTGCAGAGGGCCGCGGACGATGGGGATGTAGATGTGAATGCCCTTCGAGCCTGTCGTCTTTGCAAACGTAGGCATGCCCAGTTGCCCGAGGATGTCGCGAACGCGCAGGGCCACCTGGCGGATCTGGGGAAAGTCGGCGCCCGGCCCGGGATCGAGATCGAAGTGGAGGAAATCGGGGCGGTCGGTGTCGTCGCAGCGCGCATACCAGGGGTTGAGGTCGATGCAGCCCAGATTGATGAGCCAGAGAAGCGAGGGGAGGTCCTGCACGATGGGGAAGTTGACCATCCCGGCGGTGTGCGAGATCTCGCAGATCTCGATCCACTCCGGCCTCGGATCCGGCGCCCGCTTCATGTAGAAAAAATCGCCTTCCGCGCCGTTCGGATAGCGCTTCATGACCATGGCCCGGTCGTGAAGGTGAGGCAGAAGAACGGGAGAGAGATCGGCGTAGTACTGCAGCAGATCGCGCTTGCTGATCTTCAGCGTTTTCCAGAACGGCTTGCGCAGGTTGGTGAGACGGACCTCACGGTTGCCGAACTTGAGGATCACCTCATTGGTGTCGTCCGGGATGATCACGCGCTTCGTCGCCACG
>JBDSGC010000240.1:0-6950 GCA_039919215.1 Thermoanaerobaculia bacterium
CCAAAAGCGTTCTCTGCTCCGCCTGCAAGAAGACCTATCCCGAGGGTTGGAAGCGTTGCCCGTATTGCGGATTTGATGAGCTGAAGAACCGGCAGGATGCGGGGGCTCGCAAGTTCATGCAGCGCAAGGTGCAGGAATTCGAGCAGAAGAGCGGCAAGACGGATCGCAAGGGAACTGGAGGCCGACCTCCTCGCCCCGACACACGCCCACCGCAGGAAGGCGGCCGAGATCGCAATGCCCGTCGCGGAGGGAGACCCGGCAGGCCGCAACCGGGAGCCGGCGGACAGCCACGGCATCCCGATCCTCGCCCGCATCCGCAGGGGTCTCAGGCGCCTGCGGCCGTACCGGCGCCACGCGCAGAAGGAGAGAAGGCCGGAAGAAGCCGTCGCCGTCGTCGTCGCGGCCAGCGTCCTGACTCCGCGCCAATGCCGGGCGGTCCCTCTACACCAGTGCGGGAAAACAGCGAGGGTTCGCAGCAACCTTCGTCTCCGCGATCCCCCCGCCCCCCGCGTCCGCCCCGTCCTCCACGTGCGGAGCGTCCTCGCCGCGAACGGCCGGCAGGTTCTCAGGACGAGAACGCGCAACGTCCGGCTGGCGAGGGAGTTCGCCCGCCCTCCAATCGACCGGAGGGGACTCCGCGGCCGGAGGGAGAAGGTCCTCGCAAGCGCCGCCGGTTCCGCAAACGGCGGGGCGGCGATGGCGGTCCTCCGAAACCTGGCGCACCGCCGGCGCAGTAGCGGAGCCGATCGCGACGCCCCGTGATCCCGATGGGCGGTGGCAGAGATTCGCTTTCCCTGCAGATTGTTCAGGACGGGACGCCGTCTGCGCCCAATGCGGTCACTCCCACCACCGGCCGGTGGATGGTGAGGTGCCGCGCCGAACACTCCGCGAATCCTTCACAACGAATGCAATAGCGGTCGGTATGCTCCGGCTTGAAATCGGCGGGAGGGCAGATGTTGACGCCGGCGATCTGCTCACGACGGGCCATCTCAATCAGTCGGTCGATGTCAGAGATCGAACCGGTAGACAGCGCTTTTTTCATCGCCGTGGTCCGGGTCAGATTCTTCGCGCCAGCCTGCACGCGAAGATCGTCCGAGGACGGGGGCTCTGTCTTCGACGCGATGGGCGAAAGGGTGCGTCTTCGTTGGGAAAGGTAATAGGCGTAGCCGGCGGCTGACCCTGCAAGCGCCGCGAGGTTCGCGTTGCTGCCGAAGAAAACGCCGGCAGCGAGGGCGATGACGGCGAGCCAGGCCAGCAATGTGACCCGGACCGGAAGAATCAGAAGGTAGAACACCTGATCGCGGTAGAGCGACGCATAGACGAATAGCAGCGTGAAGTTGATGAAGAAAGAGCCGAGCAGCGGCGTGCCCAGGTACGCGGCGACCACCGCCGTGGTCAGCGTGGAGATCAGATAGAGCCTGAGGAAGTGCGACGTCCCCCACTCCTCCTCGACCGAAAGCCCCATCAGCGTCAGCAGCACCAGGTTGAGGAACAGGGTGACCACCGCGGGAATGGGGAGCAGGCCGACCGATCCGGCCTGAACGAACTGGTAGGTGAAGAATCGCCAGATCTGGCCTTTCATCACCGCACCCTTCTCGAATGAAAACAGGCGGGCGAATTTGTCTCCATCCTGGTATTGCAGCAGGAAGAAGGCGACGTTCAGGAAGAGGAGGACGTACGTCGCCCGGAGGTTTTCTCCTCTGCTTCGAAACATGAATTTGGCAACGCCTGCCCCGCGCAGAAAAGTTCAGCGACGGCAGCCGGCACGGCCGGCGGCGCTGGTTGCCCAAGGCTCCGCCAAGATCACGCTCCAAAACGTTCTGTTGCGCAAGCTCCTAGGGAGAGGTCCCCCCTACTTCACCACGGCCTGATCGAGCCCTTCGAACACCAGCAGGTCGCCCTCTTTGAGCTGGTGCTTCGCCGCGACGCCGGCAGCAACTTCCAGGACTGCGCGCGATTTGACCTTCGGCGGGTAGTCGGGGCAGGGATCGGCTTTGCACGGCGGGACATCGTGAGCGACGTGGACGATCCGATGCCCCTCGTCGATCCAGATCAGGTCCAGCGGAATGAGCGTGTTCTTCATCCAGAAGGGATACTCGTCGGTGCTCGGGAAGAGGAAGATCATGCCCACGCGGTCCGGCAGATGATCGCGGTACATCAGCCCCTGGGTGCGGGTTTCGGGATCCGACGCAATCTCCACCGACACCGCCGAACGGTCGGGGAAGACGATCCGGGCCCCGGTAGCCCCGGTCGCTGCGGTCGCTGCGGTCGCGGTGGTAGCGGGAGGAGAAATCGCGGCGCTCTGTGGCTTGGCGCAACCGATCACGGAGGTCACGGCGAGGGCGAGGAATGAGGCGCGCGCATCAAGCTTCATGATCGGGTTCCTCGGCATCGTCCTGCTTTCCGTCGCGGGCGATGAGCTCGTATTTTTTTGCGTAGTAGCGGAAGGATCGGAAGGACATTTTGAGCAATTCGGCGGCCTGTGTCTGCTTGCCGCCGGACCGTTCCAGCGCCTTGAGCATGAAGATCTTGCCGATCGACTCCAGGTGGTCCTGCAGTGAGATTCCTTCTTCCGGCAGGTCGAACGTCGCGTAGGGGATGGTGGTACCGACGATCACCGCGTCCGGCAGAGACTTGGTGGTGAGGACTTCTGATGGCTCGAGGGCGATCATCCGTTCGATCACGTTCTCCAGCTCGCGGACGTTTCCCGGCCAGTGATACTTCTCGATGGCCCGCATGGCGTCAGCGGAAATCTTCTTGTGCGGGATCTCGATCAGCTTCGAGAACCGGGCGATGAAATGATCGACCAGCAACGGGATGTCGTCCCGGCGCTGTCGCAGCGAAGGCAGCTCGATGGGGATGACGTTGATGCGATAGAAAAGATCTTCGCGGAAGGTCCCGGTGCGAATGGCCTCGGCCAGGTCGCGATTGGTCGCAGCGATCACCCGCACGTCGACCTGCGTCTCGCTATTCGAGCCTACTCGCCGCACCACCCGGTCCTGCAGCACCCGCAACAACTTGATCTGCATGGCCAGCGAGGTCTCGCCGATCTCATCGAGAAAAATCGTTCCGCGGTCAGCCTCGGCGAACAGTCCACGCTTCTCCCGGATGGCCCCGGTGAAGGCGCCACGCTCGTGACCGAACAGCTCCGACTCCAGCAGGTTTTCCGGAAGGGCGCCGCAGTTGATGGAGACGAACTTTCCACGGCGACCCGAGTTGTAGTGGATGGCCCGGGCGATCAACTCCTTGCCCGTGCCCGACTCGCCGGAGATGAGCACGGTCGAATTGGTCCGGGCGATCCTCTGCACGATGGAGAAGATCTCCTGCATGCGGGTGCTGCGGCCGATGATGTTGGAGAAGGTGAAGCGTTCTTCCAGCGCGCTGCGGAGATGCAGATTTTCGTCTTCCAGCTCTTTCCGCTCGACGGCCTTGCGGACGATGATCTTCAGCTCGTCGATATCGAATGGCTTGGCGATGTAGTCGAACGCTCCGGCCTTGAGGGCTTCCACCGCCGACTTCGCGGAGGTGTGGGCGGTGATCATGATGATGGCCACCGAAGGGTTCTGCGCCTTGACCTCCCGGAGGAGATCGAGGCCGGAACCGTCCGGGAGCATCAGATCGCAGAGGATGAGGTCGGGCTCGTTCTTCTGCACCGCCGCGCGCGCTTCGGCGAGCGAATCGGCTGTCTCCACGCGGCAGCCATCTTCTTCAAAGACGATGCTGAGAAAGTCCCGAAGCGAGGCTTCGTCGTCAACGATCAGCAGATCCAAATGGGGGGTTCTCCGGCCGGGATTATCCCGCATTTCCCGCGTCGCCTCATGGCCGCGGAAACGCGATGAGAAATGGAGACGACCGGTCGGACAGCCTGGTCTCGTGATCGAGCAGCGTCTCCAGCTCGCGGACCCGCTGGGTCTCGAGATATTCGCCGGCCATCTCTCCAATCAACTGCGCCATGCCGGCACGATGGGGCCTGAGAAGGGCGGGAGGCGTAGCCAAGCCCTCGGATTGAAGGGCCGTTCGCAACCTCCACTCCGGCGAATCGGCGGGAATCCGCCGAGGCAGAGCCAGCCGGCGCGCATCGAGAGAGGGGTCGTCGCCGGTTTCTTCGCTCGCCGGCGGGGTGTCCAGGATCCCGCGACGGAGGCGGTTCTTCGCAGCGATGATGGAGACGACACCGCTGTTCCAGCCCGTCCGCTGCGGCACGAAGTAGAGCGCGGTCACGGCAGGACGCAGCTGACCGATGCGGAAGGCTCGTCCGTTGCGCTGTTCGAGGCGTACGGGATTCCACGGAAGGTCGTAGTGCACCACCACGCCCGCCCGCTGCAGATCGAGTCCTTCGCTGACGAGATCGGTGGCCACCAGGACGTCGAGTCTTCCCTTGCTGAAGTCCCCGATGGCATCCGCGGGCCAGGAGCCGTGCGATGTGGCCATGCCCGTCCGGCGAAGGCTTCTCAGTGCGGTGAACAACGATCGAGCGGTGGCCACCGATCCGGTGAACACCAGCGCCGGAACGGAGTCGCTGGCCAGCCTCTCCAGGAGCAACACCTGCTTGGTTCCGGAGGATCGCTTCAGTTCCAGGCGCAGCTTTTCGATTGTGGCGATTTCCTGTTCCAACGCTTCCGGCCGGGCGCCCCCGGATTGCGGCGCGAACAGATCCCAGAAGAGGATGGCCTGCATGGCCTCTCGCTCGTCGCCGGCGGCGAAGAGCTGGCGATAGTCGCGGCGTGAGAGTTCCCGGCCGCCGGCCAGCGCATCGAGGGCCCGCTCGTAAAAGCGCTTCTGCCTTACCAGCGACTCGGTCAGTGCGGCCTCGCTCGACTCCAGCCGGCGAATCATCATCCTGCGGAGAAGGTGGACGGAAGCGCCGTTGGCGAGCAGAGGGAAATGCAGCTCCTCGAGGGATGGGACTTCGGGGAGGTGATGACGGATCACGCGTCGCTCCAAGCGGCCGAAATGGAGGGCAGGGGCAAGCACATCGTGCCCGCGGCGGATCACCAGCTCGGCGAGGGCGAGGTCGATGCCCTGTCGATCGTTTTCCTGGAAGGCCCGTCGAATGGAGGGCACGCCGCGCCACCGGAGCGCGTCGTCGGTGGCGATCAAGTCGAGGAGAGCGAGGAGGTCTTCGGCACGATTGCACAACGGCGTCGCGGTGATGAGGAGAAGACGCGCGCCGATGGAGCGGCGGGCCAGGGCCTGGTATCGCTGCGTTCGAGGGTTGCGGAAGGCGTGGGCCTCGTCGACGATGAGAAGCCGCTCCGCTGCGGTTGGAATCGATCGATCGCTCATGAGCGACTGATGCGATCGGATGTGTGCCTCCACCTCGAACCGCTCGATCGTCCTGCGCCACTGGCGGATGAGAGAGGCAGGAACTGCGATCTCGACGGTGCATCCCGAACGTGTCAATGATTCCGCGACGGCAGCTGCGACGAAGCTCTTCCCCAGCCCCGGCGCATCCGCGAGCAACACCCCGCCGTATTGGCGCAGCGTTTCCAGCGCCTGGGCCACGGCGACGATCTGATGGCCGGCGAGTTCAGGGGGCGGCACGGGTGAAGCCGAGCCTCCGCTGCACGAAGCATCGCAGCGCCGCCTGCTCTTTCTCCGTCGCGCCATACAGCGCGCCGACGATGCGATCCACCTCAGAAAGGACCTCGCACTCCCGGCCGCGAGACTGACGTGCTGCTCGGGCCAGCGCGATCCATGCGTCGTCATTCGCAAAGATCTGTGGCCAGGGAAGGCGCGACATGGTCCGCCCGAAATAGCGGAAGTGCCAGTCTTTGGCGCGCTCGACCGAGGCCAGTGCCAGGGCGTTCACGATGTTCGAGTTGAGCAAGGCTGCCAGTACGTGAGCCTCCTCGTCTGTGGAGGTATCGATCGAATAGAGCGTCTGGTTGGGGACGAGACGCACCTCCGAGCCTTCGGGCCATCGATCCGGGAGTGCGGCCGCCTGGATCCCGCGCGACAGATCTTTCCAGGCAACCTTGATTCCGATGTGCTCGGGACGGACGTAGCTGAGCACGAACGCTGACGGATCGAGTCCTCGTTCCTCGGCCAGACGTTCCAGCCAGCGCGGGGTTTTCTTCCAGCCTCCCGGCGGTGGCCAGAGCATCCATCCCGGCTCGCTGATGCACCACCGGCGCAGATCGCGGCCGCGAACGCATCGGGCCACGTACTGGAGCGGGATGACGATGCCATCGACGGTCTCGACCGCGTCTGCGCGCACGCGGTTCACTTCCAGAAAAAACGCTTTGTTCCGTCCGGTCTTGACGCCCATCAGCGGCATCCGGCCGAGAACGGTCGACAGCGGAGAGAAGGTTCGATGGATCCGCTCGAAGAACGGCCGGACCTCGTGAGGTAGGAGCGTCCACTCGGAACCGCACACCGTCAGTTCTTCGGTGCGGATCTCGAAGCAGGGCGAGGTGCTGACGCGGATGGCGGACCTCCGCGACGCTCGGGAAACGGTGAGGCCGAGGGGAAAGGTGTCCGCATCGAAATGACGGTGGGAGTCCTCGCTCCAGTCGTCGATGGCCACGATGGAGAGCGTTCTCTCCGTGTGCCGGCGCAGCGCCGCGGCGTAGCCGGCGTTCAGGATCTTCGACGGCAGCAACAGGGAGACGATGCCGTCGCTGGCAGCGAGGGACACCGAGCGCTCGAAGAAGGCGATGGACAGGTCCGGCTGATGGAAGGCCGCGGTCCTTCCGGCACCTTCGCCGCGGAAGAGGCGATAGCGTTCCCGGTACATCCTCCGCGCCGCCGGCTCGATCCTCTGGTTACGGACCCAGGGCGGATTGCCGATCACGACATCGAAGCCGCCGGTCGACAGAACGTGCGCGAAGTGAACGTCGAACGAGAAGAAGTCGAGCTGCCCGTTGTCGATCGAATCCAGGCATTGCTGATAGCCGCCGATGCGCTCGTGCAGCTCGCGGCAACGGGTGAGGGAGGCGTTGCGGAGG
>JBDSGC010000241.1:0-6001 GCA_039919215.1 Thermoanaerobaculia bacterium
ATCGGCGAGCGATTCATTGTGGCACCCGATGCCCGCTTGATTCCGGAGCACTCCGGTCGAATGTCCCTGATCGTTCCGCAGGAACAGGCGTTCGGGACGGGCTCGCACGAGACGACCGCACTCTGCATTGAGTTGCTGGAGACGATCGACCTCAACGCCGCGTGCGGCCTCGACATCGGTGCGGGCAGCGGCATCCTCGGCCTGGCCATGGTTCTCCTCGGAGCGGCTAAGGTCATAGCGTTCGACAACGATCCCGACGCCTTCGCAGCCCTCCGCGAGAATCGCCAGCGGAACGACGTAGCGGCGGAGCGGATGCCTATCCTCATCGCCAGCGTCGGCGCTCTGCGCTCACGACGGTTTGATGTCGTCACCATGAACATCATCCCCGAGGTCATCCTCCCGCTGCTGCCGCAGGTGGTGGAACGAGTGGGGGGAGCGCTGATCCTGAGCGGGATTCTCTCGATCAGGCGCGACGAGGTGGTGGCGGCCTGTCGCGAACAAAATCTAGAGCCGATCGCGGAACGGTCGCGGGGGGAGTGGTGGGCCGGGCTCTTTCGCCGCGTGCATGCGAGCTAGGAGCCTGCGCGGCGAACGTCTTGGAAAGTGATCTTGGCGGAGCCTTGGGCAACCAGCGCCGCCGGCCGTGCCGGCCCTACGCGGGCTTCGACCCCGCTCCGAAGTGCGTCTGGTAGTCGGCCATGGCCGCCTCGATGACGTTCGCGGCCTGCGCGTAGCCGTAAGTGCTGGTGATCTGGACGCGGGAGGCTTCACCCGGCTTGAGCTTGTAGGTCATGAAGTAGTGATGCAATCGTTCGATCAGCACCGCCGGGACGCGACCGATGTCATCGGCGTCGCCCCAGACGAAGTCGCCCTGCAGGACCGCGATGATCTTGTCATCCGCTTCCCCCCGATCGACCATCTGCAGTCCGCCGATGACGCGGGCGTGCAGGAGAATCTCCGGGTGATTGATGGGGCGCTCGCTGAGAACACAGAGATCGAGCGGATCGCCATCTCCTTTCGTGGATGCCGGCGACAAAGCGGCCACGCGTTCCGCGCAGTAGGTCTGGGGGATGAACCCGTACAGCGTCGGGGGCTGCGACGAGGTCCGCTGCGGACGGTCCACCTTCAAGTATCCGCTGGCCTTGTCCACTTCGTACTTCACCAGATCGAACGGGGTGATCTCGATATACGCATTCACCACCCGCGGCGCGTCGTCGCCGGCGGTCAGGCCATGCCAGGGATGGGGGCGCCATCGGGAAAAGGAGTCAGCCATGCGCCATTCTAAGCGCGTCGATCAGGAAGGATTGTTTGCACGCCGCCAAGAAATCCGAAGTTTTCGGTCCCGTCGGGACGATTGAGCGGTAGCCCAGGACTTCAGTCCTTGCTGCCTTCGGAGCGCCGGCATCCTGCCGGCTGGAAGCAGGCGGACCGTTCGCTCCGCTCAGAAAAACCAAGGAGGCGAAAATGGTGGCGGACGCTTTGCGAACCAACGCAGCCGGCCGTGCCGGCTCAGCCGAACAGTTCCTTGACCTTGTCCACCAGGCCGCGGGGAGCGGTCGGATTTTCTCCGTCGATCGCAGCGAGCCTCTCCAGAAGCTGGCGCTGTTCGTCATTCAGCGACGTCGGCACCCTCACATTGACGTGAACGTAGTGATCGCCCTTCCCCTGACCCTGCAGGAACTGAACGCCTTTGCCTCGGAGCCGGAAGATCTGGTTCGGCTGGGTGCCGGCGGAGATCTTGAGCGTCTCCGGTCCGTCGATGGTCTCGGTCAGAATCTCACTTCCCAGCGCCGCCTGAGTAAACGAGACGGTCTGTTCGGAATGGATGTCGTAGTCGCGGCGGGTGAAGTGCGGATGTTCCTCCACCGAGAGGAAGACATAAAGGTCCCCGGCCGGTCCTCCATTGAAACCAGACTCCCCTTCTCCGGCGACGCGCAATCTCGACCCTTCGTCGACGCCGGCAGGAATCTTCACGGAGATGCTCTTCTCTTCGCGCACCCGGCCCGCACCATTGCAGGACTGGCAGGGATCCTTGATCACTTTGCCGGCGCCGCCGCATTGAGGACAGGTGCGGGCCACCGCGAAGATGCCCTGGGTATAGCGGACCTGCCCCCGCCCGCCACAACCACTGCAGGTGATCGGCTGGGTCCCGTCCTTTGCTCCGCTCCCCTTGCACGTCTCGCAGGTGACGATCCGCGGGACGTCCAGAGTCACGTCCTTGCCGAACACAGCGTCGTGGAACGGAAGACTGAGGTCGTAGCGAAGATCATTGCCTCGGGTGGCGCGATTCGGCTTGCGCCGCCCGCCTCCGAAAAGGTCGCCGAACCCGAACAGGTCGCCGAGAATGTCGCCGAAGTCAGAGAACTGACTGGGATCGAATCCCCCTCCTCCCGTCGCCGAATGGCCGTACCGATCGTAGCGGGCGCGCTTTTCCTCGTCGGAGAGCACGCCGTACGCTTCGGCGGCTTCCTTGAATTTTTCTTCAGCGTTGGCGTCACCGGGGTTCTTGTCGGGGTGGTACTTCACCGCCATCCGGCGATAGGCCTTCTTGATGTCGTCGATTCCGGCTTCGCGAGCGACGCCGAGGACCTCGTAGTAATCGCGTTTCTGTGTGGTGGCCATGAGATCAGGAGGGGATGTCGCTCGGCGCGCCCATCGACTTCATGGGGTTGTAGAGCATGACGCTGGTGAGGATGCGCGAGGCGGCCTGTAGCTCGAAGATGGCGTCGTTGAGGCGCTGTTTGGTCTCCGAGGCGGTTGCTTCCTTGGCCCGGGTGATGACCACCTCGACCTTGGCCCGTTCTTCGTCGTTGAGCAGTTTTCCGAACTCACGAAAAACTTTTTCGTTGGTGTAGATCATTCCCTCGAGCTTGTTCTGCAGCATGCGGATTTCGCGGCGGGAGGCATCTGTGCGCGAGTGCTCGGCGGCTTCATCCACCAGGCGGTCGATCTCATCCTTCGACAGCCCGCCGGCGGGATTGATCTGCACGCCGGTGGACTGCCCTGATGCCTGATCGCGGGCGGTCACACTGACGATTCCGTTCGAGTCGAGGGAAAAGGTTACTTCGATCTGGGGCACTCCGCGTGGCGATGGCGGGATGCCCACCAGGTCGAATTTGCCGAGAGATTTGTTCTCTCGGGAGAACTCGCGCTCCCCCTGCAGCACATGCACCTGCACCTTGTTCTGGTTGTCCGCGACGGTGGTGAAGATGAGCGAGTTCTTGGTGGGAATGGTGGAGTTGCGCTCAATCAGCTTGGTGAACAGGCCGCCGTGAGTCTCGATGCCCAGGGACAGTGGCGTCACATCGAGCAGCACCATGTCCTTGATGTCGCCGCGCAGGATGCCGCCCTGAATGGCAGCACCGACGGCGACCACTTCATCGGGATTGATGTTGCGGTTCGGCTCTTTCCCGAACACCTTCTGCACCGCCTCGACTACCTTGGGCATGCGGGTCATGCCGCCGACGAGCACGATCTCGTCGATCTCGCTGGCGCTGACGCCGGCCGCCTTCAATGCATCGTTGACCGGATCGATGGTGCGTTGGATGAGGTCTTCCACCATCTTCTCGAACTCGTACCGGGAGAGCACGCTGTTCAGATGCTTCGGACCGGAGGCGTCGGCGGAAATGAAGGGCAGCGTCACCCGGGTCTCCGCCGAAACGGAAAGCTCGTGCTTGGCCCGCTCGGCAGCCTCTTTCAACCGCTGCAGGGCCATCCGGTCCTGGGTCAGGTCGATGCTGGTCTCCTTGCGGAAACCCTCAATCAGCCAGTCCATGATGCGCTTGTCGAAGTCTTCCCCTCCGAGGTACGTATCGCCCGAGGTGGAGAGGACCTCGAACAGCCCATCCTCCAGTTTGAGGATGGAGACGTCGAAGGTGCCCCCGCCGAGGTCGTAAACGGCGATGGTCTGGTTCGTCTTGTTGTCCAGGCCGTAAGCCAGCGCCGCGGCGGTCGGTTCGTTGATGATGCGGAGCACGTCCAGGCCGGCGATTTTGCCCGCGTCGCGCGTGGCCTGCCGCTGGGAGTCATTGAAGTACGCAGGCACCGTGATGATCGCTTCGGTCACCGGCTCTCCCAGGAAATCCTCGGCGAAAGACTTGATCTCCATGAGAACGAAGGCGGAGACCTCCTCAGGCGAAAACTCCCGGTCCCGGATCTTGATCTTCAGATCGCCGTTCGAGGAGGAGGCCACCTGATACGGCAGCACCTGCTTGGCACGGGAGACTTCGTCGGAGTCGTACTTGCGTCCGATCAGCCGCTTGATGGCGTAGACGGTGTTGAAGGGATTGGTGATGGCCTGTCGCTTGGCGATCTGGCCGACCAGCCGTTCGCTGTCCTCGGTGAATCCGATGACCGATGGCGTGGTCCGGCTTCCCTCCCGATTTGAAATGACCTGGGGAGTGGTGACGTCGACGACCGCGACGCATGAGTTCGTCGTTCCAAGGTCGATTCCGATGATCTTCGCCATGAGGGATTAGGGAATGGTAACCGAACGCGTCAGTTCGACTCAGGCCCGCCGACGGCAACCTTCACCAGTGCCGGGCGCAAGAGGCGATCATCCAGGAAATAACCTTTCTGCAGAATGGCCACCACCGTTTGGGAAGGAACAGAAGGGTCTTCCTCCCGGACCACCGCCTCGTGCAGGTTCGGGTCGAAACGTACGCCGGATTCCTCGATGGGTTTCAAGCCGTGTTTCTGCAGCATATCGAAGAGTTGCTTGTAGATGAGGGAGACGCCCTTGTGGAACTCGTCGCCATCGGCGGCATGCTCGAGCGCGCGGTCGAAATTGTCGAGCACCGGCAGTAGATCCTTGATGGTGCCAGCCAGCGCGTAACGAAAGAAATCGGTCTTCTCCCGTTCGGAGCGCTTCCGGAAGTTCTCGAAGTCCGCCAGGGTCCGCATGTAGCGGTCCCGCAGCGTGCGAACCTCCGTCTCCAGCGCTTCGGATCCGGGGACAGGAGCACTCTCCGTGGTTCCGGCGGCCTGTTGCGCGGCCAGCTCCATTTCCTGCTCGATGTCGGCGACTGTCTCGCCGGTGTCTTCGATCACGTACGCGTCGTCATCCGCGTCTGCGCCAGGCTTGTTGTCATTCATCACTGCTGATACTCCTGTTCTTCTTCGATCTTTCGAGTCAGGGCCAACCCCAGGTAATCCACGAGCGGCGCCATGCGAGCGTACTCCATCCTCATCGGTCCGATCAGCCCCACGATTCCGAGGGGCGACGAGTGCGAGCCATACGATCTTGCCACGATGCTGAAGTTGTGCACCTGCGTGAAGTCACTCTCCGAGCCCACCAGAATCTGAAGCCCGCCCTCGCTCAGACAGGAATTCAAGATCTCCACCAGCTTCTCCTTCTCCTGGAGGGCAAGAAAAGTCCGGCGGAAAGCCATGGCGTCGGTGAACTCAGGCTTGCTCAGGATGGAAGCTGCTCCCTCCACGTAGAGCTCGTGCTCCACGGCATTGACGTCATCCACCGCTTCGATGGCCAGGGAGAGGGTCTTCTGCAGAACTGCGTCGTTGCTGGCTCGCTCCTCTTCAGTCATCCGCAGCAGCCGCCGGCGGATGTCGTCCAGGGTCATGCCGGCGAATTCGGCTGTGATGAACCGGGAGATTTTCTCCGTCTCATCGCGGGTGAACGGCAGGCGGGTATCGACGATCTTGTTGACCACCACGCCGTTCGTTCCGACGATCACGCACATGATCTTGTTTTCGGCGATCAGCACGAAGTCCATGCTGCGGATGGTGAACTGCAGAAGGGTGGGCATGAAGACGATGCCCACCTGATCGCTCATCTTCGACAACAGACGAGAGGCCAGCTGGAGGACTTCATCGATCTCGTTGGCGTGACCGACCTCGCCATCGATCACTTCCCGGTCGCGCTGCGAGAGCGAGCGCGACTTCATCAGATGGTCGATGAAGAATCGATAGCCGCGATCGGAGGGAACGCGGCCTGCGGAGGTATGCGGCTGCTGCAGGTAGCCGAGGTCTTCGAGGTCGGCCA
>JBDSGC010000242.1:0-3588 GCA_039919215.1 Thermoanaerobaculia bacterium
TCTATGACACATCCTCACGCGAGTTCCCTCTCCCCGCCGCAGCGGGGAGAGGGTCCGCGAAGCGGGGGTGAGGGGTCTCTCCTGCACTCATGAGCGAACCCCTCATCCGGCCTTCGGCCACCTTCTCCCCGCTGCGGCGGGGAGAAGGAACTCGATCGTGAGAGGCGTCGCGGGAGCTCGCCCAGTAGCGCCGGCTGGAAGCCGACGCCACGGCCGGCAAGGATGCCGGCGCTACGAAGGCGGCCCGTCCCTACTCCGCTGCGGCGATCTGCGCGGCCGCCGGTGCCTCTTCCCAATCCGTATGCGGCTTGCGGTTGAGCACGAGGTACTGCCAGATCAGCTCACCGTAACCATGTCCGGCGATGCCCCGCTTCTCGTAGAACGGCAGCAGGAGCCGCTGCAGACGCGGCAGGTTGTAGAAGGGCACGCCGGGAAAGTAGTGATGCTCGAGGTGATAGTTCGAGAAGAGATACGCCACATCCCAGAACCACGATCCCCGCATCAACGTGGCCCACTTCGCCGGGTCGGAGGGATCGATGTCGTAGTGCTGCCCCAGGCGATTCAAGGCGAAGGCGATGGGGAACACAAAGAAGACTGGAACGACGTACAACTTCCAGGCGATGAAACCGCCGCCGACCCAGGCGATCGTCGCCAGGACCGCGAGCTGGAAGGCGATCGTTGCCAGGCGTTCGCGGGCGATGAGCTTCCTGAGCTCGGGCGGGTACGAGTCGGTCTCCTGCTTCGCCGCTCGAAAGTAAATCGGGAACAAGGCCGGCGTGAAGTAGAGCGCTTTCAGCCACCGGACATTTCGTTTCGGCGACAGGTAGTGACGCTTCGGATCCGCTTCGTACGATCCGAGGTTGGCGTGATGATCGAGATGCCACTTCGTGAACTGGGAGGCGGAGATCCCGCTGGGGACCGCGTACAGCAGCCCGAGGAGCCGGTAAATCGCCGGTCGGGCCTCGTTGAGCACAGCGCGATGGACGACCTCATGGAGCAGAACCGTGAAATCGAACACGGCGAAACCGGCCACCAGGGCAAAGGGCACCCACAGATACCACCGCTGGAAGTGGACGATGGCCGCGCCAGCCAGGATGAGCACCGCTACGTTGGCGATTCCAATGGCGACATGAAGGAGCGGCCTCTTCTTGTGTAGAAGGCGCAACTCGTCGACCGGCACCTCGGCTGCGAGGTCCTTCTTCAACTGTCGCGCATGGTCGTCGTAGTAGGCCATCGTCCGCTTGCGGAATCGTAGGACAGAACCGCTGGCAGGCCAGGGTTATTCGTGCTTATCCGATGGGGAAATAGAGGCATCTTCTGACGATGATCGAGAACGGCACGAGGTTCGAAGGCGTCCGAAAGCAGAGCATGCGCGCATCTGTCTACACGATCGGTCACTCCACCCGTTCTCTCGAAGAGTTCCTCGATCTGCTTCGAGAGAGCAGCGTCGAGCAACTGGCGGACATCCGACGGTATCCAGGCTCCCGCCGGTTTCCCCACTTTTCTGGCGATGCCCTCAACGACTCGCTGCCGCAGGCGGGAATCGACTATGTCCACATGGCCGAGCTCGGCGGGCGGAGGAAATCGTTGCCGAACTCGGCCAACGCCGGCTGGCGTAACGAGCAGTTCCGAGCCTACGCGGATCACATGGCCAGCGACGAGTTCCACCAGGCGGTCGACCATCTTCTGGAGAGGGGTGCGCACGGCTCGCTGGCGGTCATGTGCGCGGAAGCAGTGCCCTGGCGATGCCACCGCAACCTCCTGTCGGATGAGCTGGTCCGACGCGGCCTGAACGTCGTTCACATCATTGGATCGCAATCCGTCAAGCTCCACGAATTGAATCCGATGGCCCGCGACTGCGGCGACCACCTTGAATACCCGCCGGAACAGCGCGATCTTGCACTGGGATCCACTGACGTCTGATGATGGGAAGGAGACAGGCGGATCCATCGTCGGGTTGTGGAGCGCGGACCCGCCATATGCCATGATCCGCGCTCGGTCGCCATTCCTGCGACGCCGCCACCTCCATCCATGATCGTTCTTCACGACCCTCTCCGTCAGACGGACCTCCCTCGAGGGTGTGTCGCCACCATCGGAAACTTCGATGGGCTGCATGTCGGTCATCAGGCCATCATCGCCAGCGTGGTGGAACGGGCCCGGGCGGCGCAACGGCCGTCGGTGGTGATCACCTTTCATCCCCATCCGCTGTCGGTGGTTGCACCCGATCGCGTGCCGCGGCAGATCCTGACCATGTCTCAGAAAGAGGAAATCCTGCGCGACCTGGGGGTCGATGCCCTTCTGATCGTGCCCTTCAGCCACGAGTTCGCGCAGTGGACAGCGGACCGCTTCATCGAAGAGTTCCTCGTCGCCGCGCTGCAGGTGCGGGAGGTGCTCATCGGCCGGGACTTCTGTTTCGGCGCGAGGCGTGAGGGCACCCTGGCGAAGCTGCGCGAAGCGGGAGCGCGCTCCCGCTTCGCCGTCGACGGGATCGATGACGTGCAGGTCCGCGGAATCCGCGTCTCCAGCTCTCTCATCCGCGATGCCATCATCAAAGGCGCGATCCGCACCGCAACCCTGGGCCTTGGGCGACCGTACTTCATCGAAGGACGGGTGGCCACCGGCCGCAAACTGGGCCGCAAGATGGGGTTCCCCACCGTCAACGTCGATCCAGCCAACGAGCTTTTTCCGGGTGGTGGGGTGTACATCACTACGTCCCGTTTCGAGAGCTTCAGCCGCTCTTTCGAGAGCGTCACCAACATCGGCGTCCGTCCCACGCTCTACGAAAATTACGCCACGACCATCGAGAGCCACATTCTCGATTTTGACTCCAACGTGTACGGCGACACCGTGCGGCTCTACTTTCACGAGCTCCTGCGGCGCGAGCAGCAGTTCCGCTCGGCGCTCGAGCTGACCAACCAGATTCGCCATGACATCGAACGTTCCCGTGCGTACTTTCTCCGGCATCCGGTTCGCTTCGATGAAGCCGGATACTCCATGCGATGACCGATCCCGTTCTCACCCTGGTCGTGCTCGCGGGATTTCTCGCGCTGATGGCACTCATGCACTTCTTCAAGACGCTCGACGGCGACCTGGCCGCTGCGTGGCGCACACCCCTCGTGGCCGGGGTGGCCGTCGGAGCGGTGCTGCGATTTGCCATTCCCCCTCACCCCCTCTGGCAAGGCCTTCTGCTGAGCGGCGCCGCTCTGTGGGCTCGTCATACCGGTCAGGAGAGCGAACCGATCGAAGGGATGGTGCTGGGAAGCGCCATGGGTGCCGCGGCGGGAGTTCCCTTCCTGCTCGGGGGCGGCGATCTGGAGATGCGCATGGTGGCCTCGCTGATCCTCACCGGTGCGGTGGCCGGCTTCGGAATCACCTTCGCCGCGTTCCACGTCGCCGACAGGTTCCGCCAGCTCCTGTGGGACGCCGTGACTGCCTCGCTCGCCGTGGGCGCCGCGTACATCCCCTCGCTCCTGGCCGGCTACGGGATCCGGGATCACGAATCGCTCCTGGGAGTCGCTGCCCTGCTTCCCTTGGTCGTCCTGATCATCGTTTTTCAACAGTGGTCTGACGTGCGTGCCGAGCTCCGTC
>JBDSGC010000243.1:0-5292 GCA_039919215.1 Thermoanaerobaculia bacterium
ATGACCCACACGGAGATCATCGAGAAGGTCAAGGAGTCCCTGACTCCCGATCTTCCGATCGATCAGAAGACCATCGACGGGCTGGAGGAAGGGTTGCTCGGCGCCGATGTCGGCGCGGAGCTGACCATGGCACTGGTCACCCGCATCGAGCAGCGGGTGCGCGACGAGCGCATCACCAGCGTCGATCGCCTGACCGCTGTGTTGCGCGAAGAGACCAGGGCATTGATACCGCAGCGGGTGGCGTCGACGATCGATGTTTCACGGTCCAAGCCGTTCGTCATCCTGGTGGTCGGGGTCAATGGCACCGGGAAGACCACCACCATCGCCAAGCTGGCCACCCGGTTCACGGCGGAAGGCAAGACCGTTCTGCTCGGTGCAGCGGATACGTTTCGCGCGGCGGCCATCGAGCAATTGCAGCTGTGGGCCGATCGCGTCGGCGTTCCCATGGTCAAGCACAAGGCGGGGTCGGATCCAGGGGCGGTCGCGCACGATGCGGTGACGGCAGCGCGGGCCAGGGGAACCGACGTGGTCCTCATCGACACCGCCGGTCGCCTGCACAACAAGTCGCATCTCATGAACGAGCTGACCAAAGTCCGCCGCGTCATTGAGAAAGAGATGCCTGGTGCGCCGCACGAAACGTTGCTGGTGATCGATGGAACCACAGGGCAGAACGGCGTCAGCCAGGCCTCCGCCTTTCTGGAGGCGGCGAAGATCACCGGGATGATCGTGACCAAGCTGGACGGCACCGCGAAAGGGGGCGTGATCCTTTCGATCATGCGCCAGTTCGACATCCCGGTGAAGTTCGTGGGAGTGGGAGAGGCCGCCGAAGACCTCATCCCCTTCGATCCAGCGGCCTACGTCGACACGCTCTTCGAATGACGCCGGGCCGGCACGGCCGGCACGGCCTGCGGCGCTGGTTGCCCAAGGCTCCGCCAACATCACGCTCCAGCACGTTCTGCCTCACATGCCTCTAACGTAGCTCGCCGGTGCGCGGTGACCGGTGGCGAACGTTGCTGCCGTCGAGGGGTTGATCATTCAAAAAGGTCCACAAGGCGCGCCGGCCGCGCTGGAGGGCACGGTTCTTGGACAGCGGAATGGGTATGGATGACTCCCATCTCTGTGCGCAATGCGGCGTGTCGATCCCGCCAGGATCGGCGTTCTGTCCAAAGTGCGGGACGAAAGTTCCGATCGACCAGTTGCTGGCCGATACCGATCCGATGATGATCGCGCCGATGCCGGTGACGCGCGTGGCTTCCGCGCCGTCCGCGTCCTCGATGCCGGACCGCGTTGCGTCCCCTCCGTCGTTGCCGGTGGTGGCTGCCGCGGACCCTCTCTCAACGCCAGTGGTGCCTGCTGCGCCGATCGCTCCGTCCGCGACTCCCGCAATGAGCGGTTCCCTTCCGCCTTCTTCCTCCTCGACGAAACCGGCGCGACCGTGGTGGCTGTTCGGCGTTCCGGTCGCCATCATCGTCACCGCAGCGATCCTGTGGGCCGTCCTCATGGGAATGCCGTTCTCCCAAAAGGATGGAAAGCTGGTGAGAGCCGCGGGGCCGGCAGGAGACACCATCGGTGAGGGGGGCGGCGGTACGGCGACGGTCTCGCAACTTGGCGAACCTGGTGGTGTGCAGTCCACCGCCACCATCACCCAGGGGACTTCCACCATCGACAACACCGCGACCACCACGTTGATCATCCCGACGCAGTTGCCGCCGCAGGCCCAGCCGCCAGCCCCGATGAGCCCTCCGATTTTTGTCCCCCAGCCGGCCCCCGGGTCGACGTCACCGGTGACTCGGTCGACTCCGGCAGCCCAGCCGTCGCCGAGGCCCGTCCCACCGGCGGTGCCGATCCAGAGAACAGTTCCCGCTCCCGCTCCCGCACCGGCAAGACCTCCGTCGCGTTCCGCGGAGCTCTCGGAGGGGGAGGCCGTCTCCCGAGTGAAGAGCTTTGTGATCTCGAGCAAGTCCTATGACATTCCGGCCGACTGCGTCGAGGTTCGCAGCCTCGGCTACAAGAACGTCGGCTACACGCTCAACGTGGTCGATCTCTGCGGACCCGACCCGCGCAGCCTGGGCCACTGGCGTGTGGACGCCGTGACCCGTGAGGTCTTCCGGCAGAGCGGCGACGGTCGTTTTCTGCGGCCCTGAACGGGATCCGGCCTCAGGTCCGCGGGACTGCGATCTCCGCAACGCGCGCTCCAGGGATTTTCAACAGTTCGCCGGGAGCGACGCGAATCTTCGACGAGCGATTGCCGCCGCCGACGATCACCCACTGCCGATCCATCACCGCGCTGTCGATGATCAGTGGGATGGAGTCGGGAAGTCCGAAGACGGTGACGCCGCCGATGGCCTGGCCGGACAGCTCGCGGGTCTCGTCGGCGGCTGCGAACGAGAGCCGCCGGATCCCTACCAGTGCGCTCAGGCGATGATTCGCATCGATCTTCGTGGTGGCCAGCACCAGGCAGCCGAAGTAGCGCCTGGGGTCACCTTTCCCCACCACGATGATGGTGTTGGCCGCGTGGTCCCTGGGGATGTCGTAGCTCGAGCAGAAGGCGTCGGTGTCAGCGAGCTCGGGATCGCACGCCAGAACCTCGTGGATCACTCCGAGGACGTCGAGCTGGCGCTGCACTTCCGGATCGAGCGCGGTCATCTCATCGACTCTCCTGCCCGCCAGAGCATGCGGAGTGCGACGCGATCGATGTCCGTGTGACCGCCCCCGCTTCGATCATGAAGGGACACGATGAGAATGTCCCGCTGGCCGTGTGCACCAGCGCGCGGTAGTGCCCGGGGGGCAGCCGCAAAGCGCCGAAGAAACCCGATCCGTCGGTCAGGATGGTTCGTGTGCTGCCCGCGCCGTTGATCTCGATCGGGTACCCATCGAGCTGCTCGCCAGAAGAACCAATGGCAGTGCCCATCACGGCGCCGGTCGTTTCTGGAGGCCTGATCGGCGTCAGCGCGCTCGATCCGAAAAGAGGGGAGAGGCGTGCTTCCTCAAAGCGGTTCTTGCCGTCGGTGGAGGAGCCGGTTCGGAGAGCAGAAAAGAACTCATTGTTGGTGCGCTTCGGCGTGGCTCGGTTGGAAGCGTAGGGATTCTTCGCCAACCCGCGATTCGTGCTGTTGGATTTGCTCTGGGGAGAGGTGTCCCCCATGGCGAAGAAGACCACGCCGTCCGCTCCGGCGGTCCGGGCGCGGCGGGCCTGCCGCAGGGTTCCCTCGATGGCGTTCATGTACGCGCCGAGTCCTGGGACGGCCAGACGCCCGGCATCGTGCGCGGTGGTCACCACGAACGACAGCCAGTCGTTGAACTGCCTGCGCTCCCGCGAGGTGTGCTCGCGCTTGTACATCATAGGGCTGGCCAGATCGAGGATGCCGTCCCGCAGCCAGCCGCTCCAGTCCTGGAACACGCAGGTGTAGGGATCGGTGTGAAGGAATCCGCCGCTGGCCGCGGGGCCCTCGCTCCAGGAGATCAGAGCCGCCGAGACTTTGATCGCCGGCTTGAGGGAGGTCGCATTCAGGTAGAGGCGGCGCACGAAGTTCGTGACCTGCTCGCGGCGCCAGTCGTTCCAGAGCGGATCGTTCGTGCGCGGATAGCCGACGTCGCCGCTGGTGATGGTGTGCCCGACGATTTTCCTGCCCACGTCGCTGGCGTCGTAGTACGACGCTCGCGACCCATACCGTTTCGTGAAGCGGGCGACGCTGACCTCGTTGTAGCCGATGTTGATTCCCATGCGCTGGCCGCGCGCGGAGTCGATGGGCGCCTCCGGATAGCGCACCCGATCGAGATGCAGGCCGTCGATGTCATACGTCCGGATCAGATGCAGCAGAACGTCCACCGTATAAGCCGCCGCTTCGGGATGGCCGAGATCGATGTACCAGTCGGGTCCGAAGCGCTGCCCGCCGAAGGTGGTTCCGCGAAGATTGTGCGGAAGCGATCGCGTCGCCCACTGCCTTTCGCCGCTGTAGGGACGGCCTGCTTCCGCATCCCAGACATGCTGCAGGAAGGCATGACGCGGATCCTGAGGTAACCCCTCCGTCCTGGGATCGAGGCGATAGATCGCACCGACGATCACGAAGGCATGAACCTCGATGGCGTGCCGGTGTGCCTGCTGGATCAGCGACCGCAGTGGATCGAAGGTCCAGTGACCGTCGGGTTCCGGATCGCCGACGCCGGGCACTTCGGTCAACGGTTCCGCGGAGTCGATGTACCAGGAGTCGGCCCGCCGGCGCACCTGCACGAACAGCGCGTTGGCATTGCTGCGGACCGCCGAGTCAATGATCCGCTCCACGTCGGTCTTCGTGGCCAGCGGCGTGTTGAACGTGTCGATCCAGTAGCCGCGATACTCCCGACGAGGCTCGTCCGCCCTGGCCACGAGCGCCGAGCAAACGAGGAGGAGTAGAAGGAGCACGCGCCGCATCGATTGCGATTGTAGCGGAGTGCGGAAGCATGGCCGTGGGCTGAGGCGCAGAGCCAGCCACACACCCATCCGCGCAGAACACTTGCGTCGGGACAGCCCTCTGCGTACCGTTCGCCACCGGGAGAGGTCGATCATCGCCGGCAAGGGTCGCAGCACCAACGTATCGAAACCGCCGCCGGGCAACCGGCCGCTGAAGACGCTCGAGCGTGTGCTCTCCAAGGCGGGGGCGGGCTCCCGAACCGAGGCGCGTTCCTGGATCGGCGGCGGGCGCGTCGCGGTGAACGGCAAGGTCATCCAGAACCCGGACCACTGGGTTGATCTGGAGCTCGATCGCGTTTTGCTCGATGGAAAACCGCTGCGGAAGGCGGCGATGGTCTATCTGCTGCTGCACAAACCTGGGGGCTATCTGACGACCCTGCGCGACCCGGAAGGACGACCCACGATCTACGACCTGTTGCCGGACGAGGATCGCTATCTCTTTCCGGTGGGACGGCTGGACCTCGACACCAGCGGGCTGCTGATCCTGACCAACGACACACAATTCGCGGAGCGGATGACCAATCCGCAGTATCACGTCCCCAAGACCTACCTGGTCGTTGCCAGCCGTGCTTTGTCGGACGGTGAGTTGGGACGGTTGCGGGACGGCCTGGAGCTCCGCGACGGACCGACGCGTCCCGCCGTGGTGCAACGCCGGGGCGATGCGCGCTTCGAGATCACCATCACCGAGGGTCGCAACCGCCAGGTACGACGAATGGTCGAAGCTCTCGACGCGGAAGTGGTGGAGCTGGTGCGGATCGCCATCGGGCCGCTGTCGATGGGCGACCTCGCTTCCGGAACCCTGCGAACCCTGAGTGCTGACGAGGTGCGGGCATTGAACGAGA
>JBDSGC010000244.1:0-5151 GCA_039919215.1 Thermoanaerobaculia bacterium
GCAGCGCTGGTGGTGAATGCCAGCGACGAGGCCGCGGCCACCGGCCGCCCATTCGTTGCCGCGCGGAAATAGGCCATCGGCCACCCGCCGCGGTTCCGGTACACGCGCACTCCCCCCGCCTGTCCAACCACCGGCAGCGAGTTCACGGAGCGGGGGGTCAGCAGGTAGCCCACGGACATCGCATCGAGCAGGTCGGGACGAGGGCCGGTCACCGCGCGCTCGTACCATTTCGAGTATTCCGCGGAGGAAAGGGGCGCGGCGGTCCAGGCATCGAAGCGCCGGTCGAACAGGTTGAGGTATCCGGCCACCCACGCTCCGCGTTGCATCAGCGTGGAGCGATCCATCCCCATGCGGACCATCTTCGCATCGCGGCCCATGCCGCGCGCATGCGGCACCGGATGAACATCAAATGGCGCGCTGGCCAGCAGTGTGCTGCTGTGTACCAGAACGTCCAGGGCCACCACGACGGCGATGGCCAGATGCCATCGTGCCGGCACCAGTCGATCGCATCCGATGGCTGCCAGAAGACAGAGACCGACCACCACCAGCGGCACCAGCCTCGCCGGGTAACGAAAGATCGTGAGCGGAAGGTGCGCCAGCATCGCCGCCATCGGCCGGAGATGGCCGCCTGACGCCACCGCCGCGCAGACGGCGATCGCAGCGAGCGTCCAGCGAACCACCGGGCCTCTCCATCCGAGCACCAGCCCGACCACAGCGAGGATCGACGTCAGCAGACCGAGATAGATGATGGGGATGAACTGCTCGGACAATCGTTGATCGATCGGAGCGCTTCCGATGCTCGGTGGGAGTGCCAGGAACATCCAGTCCCTCCACGATACGGAGTCGCGAAGGATGTCCGCCGCCACGATGCCTCCTCCGGCGCGATCACTGGTGCGCACCATCGCCAGAAACGGCAGGAGCTGAATCGCCGAAAGGGCAACCGTAGCCAGGGCGACGCGCAGAATGCCGCGTGGCCGGATCAACGCGAACATCAGGGCTCCGCACGCCGCAAAGAACGGCTCTCCCGCCAGAAAGGACATGGCCATGGCCAGCGCACAGAGATCGCCGTCCACCTGCGCCAGCGCGCACCACAGCACCAGCGGGAGCCAGGCGAACGCAGTCAGGTTGTTGCCGACATCGAGAAGCGACAGCGCGGGACCGCAGAACATCAGCGCCAGGGCCGCGGCGAGCGCGGCCCCGGGCGCGGCGAACCGCGAGAACAGCAGGAAGCCGCCGACCCCGAGCAGCATGACGTGAAGACAGAGGAACAGCACGTACGCGGCGGGAAAGGGAAGGATCAGGAACAGCCATGCCGGCGGGTAGAACACGGCGGTCTGCGGATTGGCCAGCCACGGCTCGCCCGAAGCGCTGTAGGGATTCCACAGTGGGAGGCGGCCATGGCTCAACTCCTGCGCGGTGAACCATCGCAGTGGTTGGAAGTAGTCGGCGTGATCGCGAAACGAGAACACCTCGCCGCGAAGGAGCGGACGGGCGAACAACAGGAGTGCACCGGCAACGACGATGGCCAGAGCGATGCGGCGGCCCACGAGGATCATGGACTGCCGCGGCGCGCGCAGAACGCGCTGACGATGGCCCGGGTCAGCCTCACGCCTTCCGAGAAAAAGCGCGCGCGAATCCGTTCGTCGTGTCCGTGCACCGTATCGGCATCGTAGTAATTCACCTTGAACGGCGCGATGCCGTACGCCACGATGCCCCGCGCGCGAAAGTAACGGCTGTCGGAGGTTCCCGGGCTGACGAACGCGGCAACCGCCGATCCCGGCTCCGCCGCACGCATCGTCTCCGAAAGCACGCGGAACAACTCGGTATCCGTCCTGCTCTCCGGAACCGGCTCGGCGGCCAGCAGAACCTCCAGAGCGGCTCCCTTTCCCGCAGGCATCAATGCCCTGATCTTCTCCAGCAAAGGCTCGGCGCGCTCATCGTCGAGCAGGCGAATGTCCAGGTCCGCCGTGGCCCGCGACGGAAGACAATTCGTGCAGCTGCCTCCGTCAATCCTGGTGATGGCGATGGTGTTGTGAAGCAGCGAACGGTACCCGGGCGGCAGGACCCGCTCCACGCGCTCCACGTCCACCGGCTCATGGATCTCGCGCATCAGCGCGCCCTTCTCATCTGGTTTCAGCTTTCCCGCAGCTCGGAAGTAGCGCTCCACCGATGGAGTCAAACGATAGGGAGTGGGAATCCTGGCAATCTGGTCGAGGCAGTGAACCAGCCGCGCCAGCACCCCACCGTCCTCAGGTGGCGAGGCAGAGTGTCCGCTCTGCCCGTCGAGGGTGATGCGCAGCCAGAGCGGAACCTTCTCCTGCGTCTCGATCCCCCAGATGGTCACTTTGTCGACCACGGTTTCGCTGGATCCACCTTCGTTCAGAACGTAGCCGACG
Organism: Thermoanaerobaculia bacterium; assembly: GCA_039919215.1. Lineage (GTDB taxonomy): Bacteria > Acidobacteriota > Thermoanaerobaculia > Gp7-AA8 > Gp7-AA8 > JBDSGC01. The sequence goes on from JBDSGC010000244.1 coordinate 2,397, forward strand.
TTCGTGAACAACTCCGGATGTTTCTCCAGCAGTTCGCGACACCCGGCCGTTCCCCCCATCTCTTCATCTGCGACGCCGAGGTAGACGATGTCCCGCCGCAGCGGAACGCGGCGGCGTTGGAGATCGGCGATGGCCATCAGCTGCGCGATTCCCAGCGACTTGACGTCGAGAGCGCCGCGCCCCCATAGATACCCGTTGACGCGAAGACCGGCGAAGGGCGGCCGGGTCCACCGCGAAGCGACCGCCGGCACCACGTCGATGTGGTGGAGCAGCAGCAGTGCCGGCTCGGAAGAGCCCGAGCGGATGCGGGCGTAGACCGACTGCCGATCAGGGTTGGAGCCCACCAGGCTTGCTTCGATTCCTTCCTTCAGCAGCCGCTGCTGCAGAAAGCGCGCACCGTTCGTTTCGTTCCCGGGAGGATTCGAGGTGTCGATGCGCAGGTACGCGAGCAACGCCGCTTCCGCCTCGCGCTCCACGGGATCCCGGGCCACACCGGACGCCTGGCGGCAATGGAGGGAGGAAACCAACAGGCCGGCGAACGAGACGACCAGTGCGAAGCGACTGCGTAAGGCGGCCATGCGATCGGTTGAGTATACGGGGCCGGCACGGCTGGCGGCGTTGGTTCGCAAAGCGTCCGCCACGATTTTGCCTCAGCCTTGATTGCAGTTCACAGCCTCTGAGAATAACAGCGGCCGGGCCGCCTGGCGCCCGCTCAGCGGATGACGATCCCGTCCGGATATGAAAGGAACGTGCCGTTGCTGTACACGATGTCGCAGTCGTAGTTGGTGATCGGTCCCGGCACGCCGGCGCTGTCGATCGTCCCGTCCTTCCCGCCGGAGAGGATCACATATTTCTGCGCCGCCAGGACGTCGCCCACCGGCTGGTCGAGGTACGTCACGAACGGGTGATTCCAGGAATCAACCGTCGGTATGGTCTTCATGTACGTCGGAGAGAGAAAGCTGATGACCGTCGCCATATCGGTCGCTTCACCGGCCCCATCGTAGCTGCCGCCGGCGGCGTTGTATCGCGAGACCTCGGTGTTCCGCGCTTCCCATGCCTGCGCGATGTTCTTGATGTCGAGCATCGTGCGGCGCTGCTTGGCGCGCTGCATGGCCACCAGGAGGTTGGGGACGGCGATCGCAGTGATGATGCCGATGATCGCGACCACGATCATCAACTCCATCAACGTGAACCCTTTCGGTCGACACGCGGATTGCTTCATTCTCTCAGCACCCGAAGCCCGTCATCGCAATCGATGAGCCACCTGCCGCGACTTGCTCAAGTCGCTCGAATGATTGAGGTAACGATTTTACCCGTTTTGGGAAGCTCCTTCATTCCGGCATTTTCAGAGAGCAGCATTGACAAGAAATGTCAGCTCCCCCGAACACTCACGGGGTTCAAACAGATTGCGGAATCGTCAGCTGCACCGCGGGGTCCTCCTGGGCGCTGGCCTTGTACAACTCGTAGCAGGCCCGACACCGCGCCTCATAGGACGAGTCTCCGACCTCCACCTGAGCGTTGCCGCCGGCCACACGCTGCGAATAGTGGGCAGCGCCGCGGCAGCGAACGCAGACCGCGTGCATCTTGGAAACGTCCTCGGCAACCGCGAGCAGAGCGGGCATGGGGCCAAACGGACGGCGCATGTAATCCTGGTCCAGACCCGCCGCGATCACCCGGATTCCGGCATCCGCCAACTGCATGCAGACGTCGACCACGCCATCGTCGAAGAACTGGATCTCGTCGATCCCCACCACCTGAATGCCAATCTCGACGCGAGACAGCAACTCGGCACTGGTGCCGGCCGCCGTCGCCTTGAGCCGGCGGTCGTCGCGCGACACGATGTCGTCACTGCTGAACCGGTCATCGATGATCGGCTTGAAAACCTGAACTCTCTGGCGAGCGATGACCGCGCGCCGCAGTCGCCGGATCAACTCCTCCGACTTCCCGGAAAACATTCCTCCGGCGATGATCTCGATCCAGCCGCCTCTAAAACCGTCCAAGGGTTTCCTCCGGTGTCTCCGCAGAATAGCAGCAGGGAAAAGCAGAAACCAGAAAGCAAAAAGCAGAAGGGTGGAATGGTGATTCCGCCGGTGGGAGAGCTTTCTTCTGGTTTCTGGCTTCTGGTTTCTGGTTTTCCAAACTCTGTTACGCTGATCTCCGACCCCGTGACGTTCCTTCTCCCGCTTTTTGCGATGGTTCTCGCCGCCTCCCAGGCGAGCGGCCGGGGTGTCCCTTCGCTTCGGGTCGGAACCGTCACTGTGCGTGCGCTCGATGTCTACTCCAGTGAGGAAGCGGCGCGCGGAAAGTTCTACCGGCTGGCCGATCGCCTCCACCTCGAAACGCGACCGTCGGTCATCGAGCAGTTCCTTCTTTTCCGCGAAGGGGACGCATTCCGTCCCGAGGTTCTGGCGGAGACGGAGAGGAATCTGCGCGGCCTGCACTTCCTGAAGTCGGCCTCGGTAGTCGCCTCGGCTCCACACGACGGATTGGTCGACGTCGCGGTCACCACCCAGGATTCCTGGTCCATCGCACCCGAGACGCAGGCGGGCAGCAAGGGCGGCAAGAGCACCTTCGGGGCCACTCTCTCGGATAACAACGTGTTCGGGCGGGGCAAGAATCTCGAGGTCGGATGGGATAAGGGCGTGGACCGGACGCGCATGAACATCCTCTACAGCGACCCTGCATTTTTCGCTCCTTACTGGCAGGCGCGCTTCGGATACGCGGTGAACTCCGACGGCTATGACCACCGCTTCAG
>JBDSGC010000245.1:0-6877 GCA_039919215.1 Thermoanaerobaculia bacterium
AGAAGATTGCGAAGACGTCGCCTTTGCGCAAACCCCGCGCAGCGAGCGAGCAGGCAATTCGCTTCACTGCGTCAGCCCAATCGCGGAACGTCAGGACCCGCCCGGTCGCAGCATCGACAAACGCAGCCTTCTCTCCCCACAGCGTGGCGCGTTCCAGAAGAAACGGAGTCAGCGCCACGTCAGGAATCGCCAGCGGCCCCTCGGGTGCAGTGAAAATCATGACGGTGTGAGGAGAATGGTAGAGGAAATCGGCAAGGGACTGCCAGGACGCGAAATGGGAGGGACTCCGCGAGGCCTGGCTTTCGCGGAACGGGCGAATGGCAGCCGCCGAGCGGCGTTATCTACGTAGCCCAGGGCGTCAGCCCTGGGACTCGATCGGCGCACAACGAATGAGCCGCCGAGCGGCGACATTTCGAAGGGTCTCCACGAAATGTAGATTCCTCGGCGCCGAACGTATATCGCGGCAGTCGCCTGAATCGCGTTTTCTGCGAGCCCGGCCTAGCAGGGAGCGCAGCGTCAGACTTGGGCTCGTCATGGCGGGTGCGCTCTGCTCGCCAGAATCGTCGGACCAGCGGTCGGCGACATGCGCCTTCAACGCGTGGGCGTGATTGGATACGCTGTGGTGCTCCCCCTCATCTGTCTGCAATTGGTACGGCTGTGCCGCGATGGCTGGGGGTCATCTGGCAAAACTGCCGCCTAGCTATTGCGTCTCAGCACGTCGTTTCTATCCGGGCGACTGATCAACTCATTGTCCGCGCTCAAACACCGACCGGCGAGGATCAGAGTTCCCCGCGCACAATCGGGGCAACGCGCGTGGCCAGAATCTCGATGGCGTGCAGCATTTTCTCGCGTGGAACCGCTGCGGCGTTCATCTGGAAGGTGAGGCGGGAGATGCCGCCCAGAGCCTGATCGATGGCGAGAATTTTTCCGGCAACCGTCTCCGCGTCGCCGACGAGCAGCGCGCCGTGGGGGCCGCGCAAGGAATCGAATTGCGCTCGGGTGGTCGGCGGCCAGCCGCGCTCCGCGCCGATCCGCGTGAACATGTGCGCATAACCGGGAAAGAAATCCTCAGCGGCCTGTTGCGTCGTGTCGGCAACATAGCCGAGGGAGTGGATGCCGACCTTCAGGGCTTCCGGAGAGTGACCGGCTCGGAGACCGGTTTCACGGTAGAGGTCGATCAGAGGCCGGAAGCGGCGGTGCTCGCCGCCGATGATGGCCACCATCAGGGGAAGTCCGAGAGCACCGGCGCGGGCGAAGGATGCGGGCGTCCCTCCCACCCCGATCCAGATGGGAAAGGGATTCTGCAGCGGACGCGGGTAGATGGCCTGGCCTATGAGGGGTGGGCGATGCTTTCCCGACCAGTGGACGTGAGGGTCGTCGCGGATCTTCAGCAGGAGATCCAGCTTCTCGGTGAAGAGCGAGTCATAGTCCCTGAGGGCCAGACCGAAGAGCGGGAAAGCCTCGGTGAACGAGCCGCGGCCGGCCACGATCTCTGCGCGCCCCTGTGAGATCAGATCCAGCGTGGCGAACTCCTGAAACACGCGCACAGGATCGGCGGCACTGAGCACGGTGACGGCGCTGGTCAGCCGGATCCTTTTCGTCCGCGCCGCCGCAGCCGCCAGGATGACCGCGGGCGCCGAATCGAGAAACTCGCTGCGGTGATGTTCGCCGATGCCGAAAACGTCAAGCCCCATCCGGTCGGCCAGCTCGATTTCTTCCAGTAGATCGCGCATGCGTTGGGCAGCCTGCGGCACCACTCCGGTGGAGGGATCGGGCAGTGCCGCCACGAAGCTGTCAATGCCCAGTTGCATCAGACTCCTCCCACGCCAGATCGATACGCATACTGCGAGCCCGGTCTGGATGGGTCGCGCAAGCGAGACCCGTAGCCGCGCGCGGAGGCCTGGGCCGAAGAGCGACGCCCTTCGAAGGACCGGCTGAACGCGCATTTCTCTCGGTGCCCGGGGATTGGAGAAATGCGGGGATGGGGTCAAGCCTTCGGAGTGCGTTTCATGGACACTTGTGCGGTTTTGGTGCGGTTTTGGGGTCAGGCCTTCGAAGCGCGCTTCACCGTCGGGTGAGGATCGAACGGCCGCCGCAAATCCATCGCGGCGCGCTGCTACAGCGAGGTGGGGATTTGATCCCGTAATGCCGCCCCGTAATGCCGCCCCGTGCTGATGCTCATTCCCGTCGTGAATTTGGTGCGTTGATGACCAGGGAGACGCGCGCGCCTTCGTGCCGGAAGTCTCACCCGAGGCCAGTGCTCGCTCTCCACCAAGATCCCTCAGATACCCCGATTCCTTGCAGGCTCAAACGCTGCGGTCGCCAGTGCTTTCGCATCCATCAGTAGCGCGGTTTCGAAAAACCCGAAGGTCTGGCCCCACCTGATGCTCTTTTCGCCGTTGGGTCGGTTGATCCCCGATCTCGCAAACCACGGAGCGGCGACATCGCACGGATCATGCTGATGCCCATCCGATACGATGAGGTCATGAAAAGGCTTTGCCTCCTTGTGATCGCTCTCCTTCTTGCCCCGTTCTCCGCATCCGCGGCGAGCCGCCCGGTGCTTCGCACGCTGGACGGCAAGGGCCGGACTGCGGCGCAGATCGATGCTGAGGTTCGGCGGCTGATGGCTTCCGCGGAAGTGCCCGGGCTCGCGCTAGCCATCATCGACGCGGGGAGGCCGGTGTATTCGCAGGCTTTCGGGCTTCGCAGTGTCGAGCGTAAAGAGGCTCTCTCGGCGGACACGGTGATGTATGGCGCGTCGCTCACCAAGCTGGCCTTTGCGTTCCTGGTCATGCAGTTGGTCGACGAGAAGATCGTGGAGCTGGACCATCCCATCGCCGGCTATCTGAAGAAGCCGCTGCCCGACTATCCGAAGTATGCCGACCTCGCCTCCGATCCTCGCTGGAAAGTTCTGACGCCGCGGATGCTGCTCGATCACACGCCCGGCTTTCCCAATTTCCGTTTCCTCAATGCCGATGGAAAGCTCGACTTCAAATTCGATCCGGGGACGCGTTACGCCTACTCGGGGGAAGGCATCAACCTCCTGCAGTTCGTCCTCGAAGAAGGGTTAGGCCTCGACGTCGGGAAAGAGATGCAGGTGCGCGTCTTCGACCGCTTCGGCATGAAACGGAGCGGCATGACCTGGCGCGAGGACTTCGCTCCGAACGCCGCTGATGGCTACGCGGAGGATGGGAAGCTTGAGGTACATCGCAAACGGCAGAGTGTGCGAGCCGCGGGATCCATGGATACGACCGTCGACGACTACGCCCGATTCCTGGCAGGACTGGTTGCAGGCAGAGGGCTCTCAGCGGCTTCGCGACGGGAGATGGTCAGGCCGCAGATTGCAATTATGTCCGCACACCAATTCCCGACGCTGGAGCCGGCCACGGCCCCCGCCAACCGCTCGATCGGCCTCTCTTCCGGCCTCGGCGCCGTCGTGTTCCACGGCCCGGCCGGGCCGGTGTTCTGCAAAGGGGGACACGACGACTGGACCGACAACTTCTCCCTCTGCATCGAGAAGAAACAAAGGTGTGTGGTCCTGCTCTCCAACAGCGTCCACGCCGAAAAGATCTACCCCGCCCTCGTCACCTGGCTCCTCGGCGAGACCGGCATGCCGTGGAGGTGGGAGTACAACCCATGAGAGGAAGGCTGGAGGTCACATCTCCCTGCGCCAGCCGAGGCCAGGTGGGCAGGTCTCGGTCGCGGTTTGGCCTGACCGAGCCGAACAACGCATCGAGGACACGGTTTTGGTGCGGTTTTGGGGTCCTGCGGTTTTGGGGGCAGGCCTTCGAAGCGCGCTTCATCGTCGGTTGAGGATCGAACGGCCGCCGCAAATCCTCGTGGCGCGCTGCTACAGCGAGGTGGCTCGCAAGTGTTCTTCGCATCATCCAGTCGTGCGGTTTCGAAAAAACGAGGGTCTGGCCCCACCTGATGCTCTCCGTTCTCCGCGCCACACCTCCATCAGTGGGCCAGCACGCAGGTGGTCTTGCGTGATAATGCGCAGACCTTATGCAACTCAAGAATGGTTCGAGCGTCGGAACGTACGAGATCGTGTCGCCTCTGGGCGCCGGTGGGATGGGTGAGGTCTATCGGGCCCGCGATCCGCGCCTGGGACGCGAGGTGGCCATCAAGGTTCTTCCCGCCTCGTTCGCTGCGAGCGCCGACCGGCTCCGCCGTTTCGAGCAGGAGGCGCGGGCCGCGGGAGCGCTGAATCATCCGAATCTACTCACGATCTTTGAGTTCGGCACGCACGAAGGCGCGCCGTTCATCGTCTCGGAGCTCATCGAAGGGAGCACGCTGCGCGACGCGCTCGATGGAGAGGCTCTCGGCCTCAAGCGTGCCACGGAGATCGCGGTGCAGCTGGCCAACGGCCTGGCCGCCGCGCACGACAAAGGAATCGTGCATCGCGACCTCAAGCCGGAGAACGTTCTGATCACCGACGACGGCCGCGTGAAGCTGCTGGACTTCGGGCTGGCCAAACTGCTCGACACTGCTCCCATCAATGAAGAGGCGACCTTCCGCCAGGAAACGCACCCCGGCGTGGTGCTGGGCACCGTTGCCTACATGGCGCCCGAGCAGGTTCGCGGCGCGACCGTCGATCATCGCTGCGATGTGTTCGCCCTCGGCTCCCTGCTTCACGAGATGCTCATCGGCACGCCGCCGTTCCGGCGCGAATCGCAGGTGGAGACGATGAATGCGATTCTCAAGGACGATCCACCCGCGTTTCCGGTGGGCCGGCTGACCCCCGCTCTCGAGCGGATCGTGCTGCATGCGCTGGAGAAGAGTCCGACCTCGCGTTTCCAGTCGATGAGGGATATCTCCTTCGCGCTGGAGATGCTTTCCGGCAGTGGAGAAGCCCCCACGCTATCCAAGCAGAAGAAGGGGGCGGCGGCGAAGAAAACGGAGAAGCTCGTCGCGGTGAGCGCCCCGACGTTCCAGCGTCTCACCTTCCGGCGCGGGTTTCTGATGAACGCCCGATTCGCTCCCGACGGCACGATTCTCTACGGCGCAGCCTGGGACGATCAGAAGGTCGAGGTCTACTCGACGATTGCGGGAACCCGTCACTCCCGCGCGGTGGGCCTGGCCGGCTCGGACATTCTCTCGATCTCCTCCGCCGGCGAACTGGCGGTATCGCTCGGCCGCCGCTACCTCACTGGCTGGGTGTCGTCCGGAACGCTGGCACGCGTGCCGCCGTTCGGTGGCGCGCCGCGCGAGGTCTGCGAGGATGTGCAGGATGCGGTGTGGGGACCGGACGGCAAAAACTTTCTGATCCTGCGGCGCCTGGCCGGCACGTTCCGGCTGGAGTATCCGATCGGCAACGTGATCTACGAGAGCGTGCACTGGATCAGCCAGCCCCGGGTCTCGCAGAAGGGCGACCTGATCGCCTTCATCGAGCATCCGCTTTACGGCGACGATGCCGGCGCGCTGGTGGTCATCAACTTCAAGGGGAAGGAACAGGTTCGGTCGACCTCGTTTCTCAGCACCGGCGGAATCGCCTGGACGCCGAAAGGCGACGAGGTGTGGATCGCCGCGGAGCGCGCGGAGACCGGCCGCGACATCATCGGAATGTCGCTAGGCGGAAAGGAGCGCACCATCCTCTCCGCGCCGGGACGGCTGTCGCTCTACGACATCTCCCGGGACGGCGTGGTGCTGCTTTCCTTCGACAACTGCCGCCGCGAGATCATGGGCGGATCGCTCGGGCAGCTGCAGGAGCGCAACCTGTCGTGGTTCGAATGGTCGTACCTCACCGCGATCGCCCGTGATGGAAGCCGCATCCTCTTCGAGGAGCAGGGAGCGTTTTCGCGCGAAGGCGGGGAGTACCAGATCTACATCCGAGGCACCGACGGTTCGGCCAGCGTGAGTATCGGTGAAGGTTACGGACGGGCGATCTCCGCCGACATGAAGTGGGCCGTGGCCAAGACCGGCCATCCGTCGCGGCTCGAGTTTCTGCCCACCGGCGCGGGACAGCCGCGGGAGATTCCCGTACACGGACTGCAGGCCTACTACTCCTGGGACCTCAGCACGGATGGGAAGCAGCTCGTCGTCGCGGGAAACGAACCCGATCACGGCAATCGCATCTACGTGATCGACCTCAACGGCGACGGCGTACCGCGCCCGATCTCACCGGAGGGTACGAGCGCGCCGATGGCGCTGTCGCACGACGGCAAACGGGTAGTGGCCAGCACGTCCGACCGGCGGCTCATGATCTTCCCGACGGACGGCAGCGAGCCACAGCCGCTGCGCGGTTCGGAAACAGGAGAGCGCCCGCTGGCGTGGACCGACGACGGCGAATCGGTTTTTGTCTCCGGGCAGGGCCGCGTGTCAATGCCGATTCATCGCGTGAACGTGGCCACCGGCGAACGGACGCTGCATCACACCATCCGCCCCGGCGATCCGGCGGGGATCATGGACATCCAGCCGGTGATGATGACCCACGACGGGCAGCACTATGCGTACGGCTACCGGCGCTATCTCTCCGATCTCTTCGTGGTCCACGGCATGGCCTGACCGAAAACGATTGAGTGGTCCGGGAGCAGCACGGGTACGCGGCACGCAATCTCCTGTCCGACAGAAGGATCACCATTTGCGTTGGCGTCCATGATCTCTCCACACGAGACACTGATGCAGAATCCGCTTTCGTCGACACTGCACTCCAGGAGTGAGTTGCCCAGGCACCTCTTGATACGCGGGTATCGAGGCGGAAACTTCGAATGACGACTTACTTGCCAGGGGGATCAATGCCGCGGCGTAATCTGAAAGTCTCCGGGCCGCGCTCCGTTTCCGACCTGCCATCCGTCCCGGAGTCTCAGACCTGCTCGTGAGGAGGCCGGAACGAAGATCCGCGACCAATCGCTGGAAATGCGCGCACCTTCCGATG
>JBDSGC010000246.1:0-9422 GCA_039919215.1 Thermoanaerobaculia bacterium
CGATGCGGACACCAGCGGTGGTAACATGCACAGTTCCCTGTGCATGCATCAGGGATCGAATCGAAATCATCACGAGGAGCCTCAGATGCCACGCCCCTTTGCTTCCGGCCAGATCGCATTCGGACTCGTCTCCATCCCGGTGAAGCTCTTCTCGGCCACCGAGGCCAGCGAGAAGATCAGCTTCAACATGCTGCACAAGGACTGCGGCAGCCGCGTCCAGCAGCAGCTCTTCTGCACCAAAGAGGAGCGGACCATCGACCGCAGCGAGGTGGTCAAAGGCTACGAGTTCTCCAAGGGGCAATACGTCCTGTTCTCCGACGAAGAGCTGAAAGCGCTCGAGGAGAAGTCGACCCAGACCATCGAGATCAGCGAGTTCCTTCCGCGCGAGGCCATCGATCCCATCTACTTCCAGAAGGCCAATTACATGGCGCCGGACAAAGGTGGGGAGCGGGCGTACTCGCTGCTGGCAAAAGCGCTGGAGCAGAGCGGCCGGTGGGCGCTGGCCAAGTACGCAGCGCGCGGGAAGCAGTATCTAGTCATCCTTCGTCCGGTCGGCAAGGGACTGGTGATGCAGCAGCTGTTCTACCCCAACGAGATCCGCTCGATGGACGAGCTCGATCTCGGCGAGGCCATCATCAAGGACAACGAGCTGAAGATGGCTCTGCAGCTGGCCGAAATGGGGGCGACGGAAGAGTTCCATCCGGAGAATTATCGCGACGAGGTTGCCGATCGGGTGAAGAGCCTCATCCAGAAGAAGGTTGAGGGAGAGGAGATCACCTCGAACGACGTCGAGCAGCCGCGTGCGCAGGTCATCGACCTGATGGAAGCGCTGAAAGCAAGTCTGGCCTCACCCCGCGGCTCTCGAGGATCGTCGCGCGCTGCGGCCACTTCGGCCACCGCGGCGAAAAGCGAATCGAAGCGCAAGCCAGCCAAGCCCGCCGCCCGCGAGGTTGCCGTCAAGCGGGCCCGACGCTCCTGAGGCCGGCGCCGGGCCGGCCTCCGTTAAGATGCGTTGATGTCTTACACCGTCCGCGAAGTCTCCGCGATGCTCGGCCTTTCGGCGTCGCAGATTCGCGGCTACACAGCTCGCGGATTCCTCTCGCCGGAGCGCGGCAGCCGCGGTGAGCTTCGATTCGGGTTCCAGGATCTCATCATCCTGCGGACCGCCGGGGAATTGACCGCGGCGAAAGTGCCCCAGCGGAAGATCAAGAGAGTCCTGCAGCAGGTGCGGGAGCAGCTTCCGGAAGGACACTCCATCACCGGCCTGCGCATCGCGGCCGACGGCGATCGCGTGAGCGTGCGCGACGGAGCGACCATCTGGAACCCGGAGTCGGGACAGAAACTGTTCGACTTTTCGATCGCTGACATCGAGGAGAAGACGCGGACCTTCGCTCTGCGCGCGGTTCCTTCAACGAAGTCCGATGAAGAGGATGCAGATTCCTGCTTCGAGCGGGGCTGCGAGCTGGAGAACAGCGATCCGGCCGCCGCTCGTGATGCCTACGAGCGCGCGTTGCAGCTCGATCCGAGGCACGTGGAAGCGCACATCAATCTGGGGCGCATGCTTCACGAGGAAGGTCAGCCCGCGGCCGCTGAAACGCATTACCAGGCTGCCTTGGCCATCGACCCGGAGCATTCCCTCGCCGCCTTCAACCTCGGAGTGGCTCTCGAGGACCTCGGGCGGCTGGCCGATGCCTCGTCCGCCTACGAGACTGCGCTCGACCTCGATCCCGACAACGCCGACGCCCACTACAACCTGGCCGGCATCTACGAGCGGCGAGGGGACAAAGCCGGCGCGTTGCGCCATCTGAAGGAGTACCGGAAGCTGGGTTGAGAACCGGCCACTTCACCCGGGGCTCCCGATTTGGCTTGCTTCGAAACGTAGCGCTCCGAAAGCATCCCGAGCCGTAACGTCGGCGCGCCCGCCCACCTGCTAACCTATGGCCATGGCGACGCTGGTCGAAGTGCCACAATCCGAGGTGACCTCCACAGTCGCGCCGATGCCGCCTCCGCGGGAGAGACTGCTGGCGCTGGACGTGTTCCGAGGCATGACCATCGCCAGCATGCTCCTGGTCAACAATCCGGGAACCTGGTCGGCGACGTATCCGGCGCTGGAGCACGCCACCTGGCATGGTTGGACGCCGACGGATCTGATCTTTCCGTTCTTTCTGTTCATCGTCGGCATCACGACGCATCTCTCGCTGTCGCGTCGCGATCCGGCCACGCAGCGGGCAACAATCATCAAGCGCGGGCTGCTGATCGTCCTGGCCGGCCTGCTGCTGAATGCGTTTCCCTTCTTCTGGTGGGGAACCATCGCCGGCGTTCCCGATCCGACCTTTCTGCAGCGGGTGCTCTATCGCGTGCAGCATCTCCGGTTTGCCGGTGTGCTGCAGCGAATCGGGCTGGCCTACATGGGGGCCGGCCTTCTGTCGTTGCGCACCACGCTCCGGCAGCAGATCGGCATCATCGTCTCGCTGCTGCTCGGCTACTGGCTGGTGATGACGCTGATCCCGGTCCCGGGCACCGGAACGATCGGCGCGTTCCTGCTCGATCAGCCGGCGAAGAATCTCGCCGCGTACACCGACCGGGCCATCCTGGGGCCCGACCACATCTGGGTGGGCAGCAAGACCTTCGATCCGGAAGGTCCGCTGTCAACCATTCCGGCGATCGCCACGGCCATGCTTGGAATCCTCGCTGGACGGTGGATCACCGACAAGAGCCGGACGCTGCAGGAGAGGATTCTGGGGCTGTATGGTGCCGGCAGCCTGGCCATGGTCGGGGGCTCGCTGTGGGGCTGGGTCTTCCCGATCAACAAGAGTCTGTGGACGAGCAGCTATGTGGTGTTTACCGCCGGCTTCGCCTGCATCGCGCTGGCCACGTGCCTGTGGATCCTCGACGTGCACCAGGTACACGCCTGGAGCCGTCCCTTCGTCATCTATGGATTGAACCCGCTGGTGGCCTTCATCGGATCGGGGATGATGGCCCGGATGACAGGCTCGATTCTGAAGGTGATGGTGGGGGGGCGGAACATCTCCGTCCAACAGGCCAGTTATCAGTTGCTGTTCGAACCGTACTTTCCGGCGAAGTTCGCGTCGCTCCTGTGGGCGTTGTGTTTCGTTGCCTTATGGCTGGGGATCCTCACTCTGCTTCATCGCCGTAACATCATCATCAAAATCTAAAGCTCTGTCCGCGAAAAACTCCTATGAAAAAACTGATCGCTCTTGCTGTGTCGCTGCTCGCCCTGCCGTTCGCTGTTTTTGCTCAGGATCACATGTTGATGACGCCGGAGGATTTTCGTGCCTTCGCCGCCGCGAACTCTCGTCATGGCGCGGTCATCCCGCAGCCGCTGGTCATTTCCCCCACGGCTGCGGTCAAGGAGTTCACGATTACCGCGAAGAGGTTCGTGTTTACGGTGTCGCCCACACCCTTCGAGGTGAATCAGGGAGACACGGTCACATTGAATATCACCGTCCCCGCGAACGACGGCAGTGCGCACGGGGTGTTGATGAATACCTACGTAGAGCCGGGAATCACCGTGAACGTTGGCGCGACCCGAAGCACCCAGTTCACGGCCACGACGGTGGGCACGTTCGGCTTTGTCTGCACGGTTTCCAGCTGCGGAAGCGGGCACTCGAACATGACCGGGACATTCCTGGTGAAGGCTGCCGCCAACCCCGCTCCGGTCATCAACGCCGTCACTCCGACCAGCGGTCCCACCACGGGCGGAACGACGGTTTCCATCGCCGGCGGCAACTTCCAGACCGGCGCGACCGTGCGCTTCGGCGGCGTGGCCGCCACGGGCGTCAACGTAACCTCGAGCTCCAACCTCACCGCGGTCACACCGTCGCACGCTGTGGGGGCAGTGGATGTCGTGGTGACGAATCCCGATGGGCAAGCGGTCGCAGTGAGCGGCGCGTTCACCTACACCACGCCGGTCTCCGGTCCCTCCATCACCTCGGTCGCCCCGAACGAAGGGCCGACCTCGGGCGGCACGGCTCTGACCATCAGCGGAAACGGCTTCCTCGCCGGCGCGACGGTCACCGTCGGCGGCCTGCCTGCCTTCGGAACCGTGGTGGTCAGCTCCACCCGGATCACCGCGCAATCGCCGCTCGGTCCGGCCAACGAACAGATCAGCCAGCCCCGCGACGTCGTAGTCACCAATCCGGACGGCACCCGCGCGACCGCAGCGGCGTCCTTCACCTACCGTCTCGCCGAACTGGCCGTCTCGAAAATCACTCCCGGCCTGTCGCTGCTGGCGGGAGGGTCCACCATCCAGATCAGCGGAGCGGGATTCACCAGCGCTCTGGCCTCCTCGGTGACTATCGGTGGAGTTGCCGCCACCAACGTCCAGATCATCGACGCGATCACGATCTCCGCAAGAGTCCCGGCCCATGCCGCCGGTTCGACGGATGTCGTCGTGACCGTCGGCGGCAAGTCGGTCACTGCCCGCGGCGGCCTGCTCTACGTATCGTCGATTTCGAGAAGGCGCGCGACGAAGTAAGGCTGACAAAACCGCCCACGAATCGAGCCGGCGAAGCCCGGCGCAAGACTGTAGCCCCCGGCGCAAGCCGTGGCGCAGGCCGGGGGTAAACAGGAACCCCTGAATTTCAGCCCGCGTCAGCGGGCGACACCGAGCGGAACATGCGTCGGTGTCTGTCGCCCGCCGTGCGGGCTTCGTTGCCGCCTGTCCTTCGCTTCCCCCGGCTCACGCCGGGGGCTACGATCTTGTGCCGGCTTCGCCGGCTTTCCCCCGGGCGCTACGGCGGGCACATTCACCGCTCACTCATCGGCGTGCTCTTTCGCCGAAGCACACGCCCGCCCAGCACTCCGGTCATCTTTCCTTGTTGCAGCACCGCCTTTCCGTTGACCACCACGGCGCTGATTCCCTCTGAGAAATGATGGGGGTCTTCGTAGGTGGAGACGTCGCGGATGGTTTTTGGATCGAAGACGACCACGTCTGCTTTCATCCCTTCGCGCAGCACTCCGCGATCGGCGAAACCGGCGCGGGAGGCGGCCAGCGACGTCATTTTTCGCACCGCTTCTTCCAGGGTGAAGAGCTTCTCCTCGCGGACGTAGTGTCCGAGGATGCGGGGGAAGGTGCCGTAGGCGCGAGGGTGGGCGCCGAAGTCGCGCATGTTCCCGACTACGGCGCCGGAGTCCGATCCGACGGCGACCCACGGTTGTCTCATGGCCAGCTTGAGGTCGTCTTCGCTCAGTCCGAAGTAGATGGCGATGGGCGAGGACTTGCTGGCCTCGAACAGGCGCAGCGCGGCCTCGGTAGGATCGGTTCCCATCCCTTTGGCGATGACGTCGAGACGCTTCCTCTCGAACTGCGGTAGCGCGCCACCGGGGATGTTGCGGACCAGGATCCCGCCGCCGCCCGCACGTAGGTAGCCGCCCACGCGCATGGCATCGGCGATCTTCGTGCGCGTGGACGGGTCCCTGAGGCGGGCAACGAAGGGAAGGTAACCGCCGTCAAGCGCCCAGGCCGGCACCAGAGAGGTCAAATCGGTCGAGGTTGCGGTGTAGGGATAGATCTGTGAGGCCACATCGAGTCCGCTCTTCTGTGCGCGTTCGATGATGGCGATCACCTCGGCCATGCGTCCCTTCATCGGCCCGCCGGTCTTGAGATGAAAGATGTTGACCGGCACATGCGCCTCGCGGCCGATCCGGAACGCTTCCTCCAGAGCGGCGGCCATGCCGTCGGATTCGCTGCGGAGATGCGTCCAGTAGCCGCCGCCGTGTCGGCCCACGATCTTGCTCATGGCGATGAGCTCCGCGGTGGTGGCGAAGCGACCGGGCGGATAGATCAGGGCCGTGGACATCCCCACGGCGCCGGCGCGCATCGATTCGTCAACCAGCGCTTCCATGCGCGCCCGCTCGGCGGTGGTGGGCTGGCGATCCGCCGATCCGAGAATGATCTCCCGAGGATTGGCCGCGCCAATGTAGAAGGCGAAGTTGATGGCGGAACCGCGCTTCTCCACGGTGCGCATGAAGTCGTCGAGCGAGCGCCACTTCGCGTCAGGGAAGCCCGGCAGTCTGGTGCGATCGATCTCCGCGGCCATGACGTCGTTGATCGGTCCGGGCGAATGCCCCTCGCCAGTGACCTCGGTGGTCACGCCCTGGCGCACTTTTCCTTCCAGGTTCGGATCGATCAGGACCGAGAATTCCGAGTGACCGAGGAGATCGATGAAGCCAGGGGTGACCACCTGGTTGGTGGCGTCGATGGTGATTGCCGAAGAGCTGCCCGAGAGGTCGCCGATCGACACGATGGAATCGCCGCGGATCCCGATGTCGGCGCGGTAGCGAGGCTTCCCGCTGCCGTCGATCACCTGGCCATGAAGGATGCGGATGTCGAACGCGTTGACGTTCGCCTGTGCCGGGGTGCTCTGCGTTTTCGGAGGGTGAGGGGCAGACGGTGTTGGTGAGGGACTGCCGCAAGTGAGAGCGAGAAGGAGAGCCGCGAGGCCGCGCATGCAGACTCTCCAGAGCAACAGTCATTCCGCACGTCGGGCGGTCAGAAGGAGCGTCCGCTCACACGCCGAACTGGCGGAGATGGTGATCGAGATGGCGCCACATCAGGACCCCCCACGGATGGGAGCCGAGGCGGCCGAACGCGGGGTGGCGGGGGAGAGGACGATTGCGGTCGGCAGAGTTGAAGTCGGCCAGGAGGCGGCGCAGTTCCCGGTTGCTCTCGTCGATCTCGAGGGATTCCGTCGGAAGCAGTTCTTGCGCGGTGGGCAGGCTCCGGGGCACCGGGGCCACATAGATGGCGATCTGCTTCAGGGGAAAAAATCGCAGCGGGGTTTTCTTCGGCACGGTGGGAAGCTCGCCTGTGGCCATGCGCATCGATTGCACGAGGTGGGCGAGCATCTGCTCCGGCGTCATCGTGCCCCACTGCCGGGTGGAGTTCGTCCCGACCCGAGCGATCCTCTGCAGGGTCTCCTCGATGACTTCGGGCCGGTGCAGCGACTTCATCGGGCGATGGGGTGCCGGGGGGCGGAGGCCAGGGGAGCCGCGCCGAGCTGCGGATACTGGAAGAACAGCTCGTTCCTGCGAATGAAGCGATTGCGCAGGAGAAACAGGTACGGGCGCTGGCTCTTGTACGTCAGCAGGACCTCGGTCTTTTTCTGCTGTACCTGATCGGAAAGGCCGTAGGTCGTCCAGGAGAACGCCTGCATGCGGGACGGCGGCAGCAGGGCCCGCGTGGGAGTGCTCATCAGGGCCGTGGTCATGCGGCCGGCGTGCACCAGGTACCCCAGCCTCGAGGGACGGAGAGAGACCTGGTCCAGAGCCTCGTCAGTGATCTGCGCCGCGGCGGTGTGGTCGGGGTGGAGATCGAACGGCACCGGCGCGATGACCATGGTCGGCCGCGTGAAGTCGATGATTTTCTTGATGTCCGACATCAGGCTGGCGTAGTTGTAGAGCGCGCCGGGCGAGACCGCGTCGCCGTACGGGACGCTCGTTTCGCCGGTTCCCAGCGACCGGACGATCGCGTTGCGGTTCTCCATCATCGAGCGCAGCCCGCGGTCGGGGTATCCCAGAACGAAGTAGTGATCGGGAGCGAGCCCCAGGATGTGCATGGCATCGCGCGCCTCGCTGATCCGGGTCCGGCCGACGGCCAGGTAGTTCGACGTGGTCGGCTCCAGGGTCCGGTGCATCAGCCGTGCGGAAAAGCGGTTGCAGTCGCCTGCAGTGAGGAAGACCACGAAAACCTCGGCGCCGTTGGCGATGGCATCGATGGCGTAGCCGCCGGCGCCGATGGCCTCATCGTCGATATGAGGGGCGACGATCAGAACACGATCGTGCCGGCCGGCCGCAGGGAGGCGTGGGTACTGCTGCATTTTGGCTTCAGTGCGAGCCGGATTGAGCAATAGCATCGAGACGAGTGTGATGACCGTGACCAGCATGAATGAGACCGGGGGGAGGAGAACGGGGTGATTATCGCGGCAAGAACGGCTGGCCACAAGCGGAGCAGGCCGATTTCCTGTCTGACCGAACACGCGATTGCCCTTAAGATTCCCTAGCCCGCATTTCTCACACCCATCCTGCTGCGGACGCGGAAAGTGGCTCGTCTGTTTCGTTGCGCTCGGAATCGCTCCTCGACGTACCGTCAAGCACGCCGTCGTCGCGCTTCCTTCGCGCGTCTCGCATCCAAGCCACTTTGCGCGCCCTCGCGACGGACGGGTGTGAGAAATGCGGGCTAGACTGCCGCTCCGAACCGACATGCACGAGATTGACCGCATCATCGCCGCCGCCAACCAGTTGATCGTCGAGGGGAAGCGAGGCATTCTGGTGACCGTGGTGGCCACTCGCGGCTCCACCTACAGGCGGGCAGGCGCTCGCGCCGTCATCAGCGAGGAGGGACAGACCTCCGGGACGCTCAGCGGCGGATGCCTGGAGCGCGATCTGGCGGAACGGGCCCGTCAGTGGCTCAGCGACTTCACGCCGAGGGTGGTCAGCTACGACAGCACCCGCTCGGACGACGTGGTCTTTGGTTTGGGCCTGGGCTGTCGAGGGGAAACGGAGCTGTTGATCGAGCCGTTCGACGCGCTGCATGTGCCGCGGCTGCTCACGGGATTCGCCTGGCAGGGACGAGGGGTGGTGAGCTGGACGACCGCTCTTCCGGGGCGCGACGAGCCGCTGGTGGAGTCCATCCACCCTCAACGATCCATTCTGATCGTCGGCGGAGGACCGGATTGCCAGCCGGTGGCAAGGATGGCGGAGCAGATCGGCTGGCTGGCCACCATCATCGCGCCGAGGGATGTTCACCCATTGAACCTTGAAGCCTCCGTGCAGTTCTCACAATTCGATGCGGCCGTGGTGATGACGCACAATTTTCTTCAGGACCTCGAGCTTCTCGGTGCGCTGCTTCCCAGCTCGATCCGGTTCGTGGGGCTGCTGGGACCAAAGGAGCGGGGACGGGAGTTGTTGTCCAAGATCACCGGACTCTCGGAGCGCGATCGGACTCGACTGCATTCTCCGATCGGCCTCGATCTCGGCGGGGAGACTCCCGAGGAGATCGCGCTCTCGATCATGGCGGAGGTGCAGGCGGTGCTCAATGAGCGGAGCGGCGCGCCCCTGCGGGAATCGGATCAGCCGATCCATGCGCGCTCCGCGGATCCGGTCGCGTGCCCCTGACCTGCATCCTCCTGGCGGCAGGCAGTTCCTCGAGGCTGGGACGGCCGAAGCAGCTGGTGACGTTTCGCGGGCGACCATTGATTCGTCACGCGGCGGAGACCGCCATCGGAGCAGGCGTTTCGAAGCTCGTGGTGATCGTGCCGGCCGATTCGCCCGACATCGTCGCCGCGCTGGATGGCCTGGAGCTGGAAACGATCGAGAACCCCGACGCCGCGGAAGGCATCGCCTCTTCGATCCGCCTCGGCGTGGGGAGGACCGCCGGTCCGTGGCTGCTCCTGCTCTGC
>JBDSGC010000247.1:0-3884 GCA_039919215.1 Thermoanaerobaculia bacterium
GGGGGCGGCGAGCCAGATGGCGCCGCCGTGTGCTTGCGCGAAGACAGGCAGGCCGCTGGCGCCTTCCAGCAGGTAGAGCGCGGCGGCGGCGGCGCCGCGGCGCGACCCGAGGGTCAGGCCCACCAACAGGACGGCAATGGGCTGCATGGTCAGCGGGACGGGGGAGAAGGGAACGGCGATGGCGATCTGCGCGGACAGCGCGATCACGGCGCTCGCGCCGATCACGAGCAACGCACTGGTGATCGCACGTCCTCGGGTGAGGCGCAGCGTTGCGGCCGGAAGCGTGACGGTGGTCTCAGACATGCGTGATTCTCCCCGTTTCGAGATCCTCAGTGGCGGAGACGTTTTCCCCGCTGCGATCTCCAATCATTGCTTTCGTCTGTTTCATGGTCAGGATCGCTGGCAGCAGCGTGATGGCGGCCAGTCCGCTCAGGCCGATGCCGAAGGTGGAAGCGTACCCGATTGATCGCAGGCCGGGATAGTGCGAGATGGCGAACGAGCCATATCCGACGATGGCGGTGAGGGCAGCCATGACGATGGCTTTTCCGGTTTCATGTGCGGCGCCGCGAAACTGCGACGGGTCTTCCGTGTACCGCTGCAGCATGTAGATCGCGTAGTCCGTGGCCACGCCGATGATCATCAGCCCCACGAAGATGTTCATGAAGTTGAACTGCAGCCCCATGATGGCCATCAATCCCAGCATGCCGATGGAGCCTGCGAAAAACGGGACGAAGGTGAGCGCGGTCATCTTGATGGAGCGGAAGCTGAGAAACATCAGCGCCAGAACGGCCAGAAAGCCGATCACCGTCGATCGCAGTGCGTCGGCCTTCACGATGCGCCGCAGCGTGCCGCTGACCAGGTTCACCCCGGTGAAGATGTCGTCGGGATGACGATCTCCCACTGCCAGCAATTCGCGCGGAACATCGCGCGGCCATTTCCCGCCCGTCGGGTAGATGTAGATCACCGACATCCACCCGCCTTTTACCTTCTTCAGGAATCGCGAGGTCAGCTTGACGATGTCCTCGTTGCCCACGTTCGCCAGGGTGACCGGCTGCTGGGGCGTGAGCGCCTGCGAAAACAGGTTCATGTAGGAATCGAAGGCCTGGGGACGAAAGCCGTTCTCCTCCAGAGCAGCCTGGAAGGTCTTGCGGATGCGGTCGACGTTGAACTCATTCGCGCTGCCCGCCCGGAGCCGGGCGATGACCTTCTCCTGCTGATCGACGGGAGGGATGAACGATGAGATCGACTGGAACGAGGCGATGGCGTGGCTTCGCACTAACGGCTCCAGATCAGCTGAAGCGATGCGTGTCTTCTGCAGCGCCGCTTCCATGGTCGGACCCTCGGATACGTACATCATGAAGTCGAAGGACTGGCCGAACTTCTTCGTGACCCGCTCCTGATTGACGACACCGGGATTTCCTTTGGCCCGCAGATCCTGAATGTTGTCGCTGAATCGCAGTCGGGTTGCGGAAATCGCGCAGATCACGATGAAGACCGTCCAGAGGCTGATGGTCAGGTTCGGGTGCGCAATGGATGCGTCGATCAGTTTCCCCGATCCAAAGGAATGGAGAAAAAGCTTCGGCGCCTTGTTACGCTCACGCCGCTCGGAGAAGACGATGAGGGCCGGGAGAAGAAACATCACCGACAGAAGAAACAGCAGGATGCCCACTCCGGTGAGGAACCCCAGCTGGGTCATTCCTCGAAAGTCGGTGGCCAGAAAGGCGAAGAAGGTGGCCGAGGTGGTAATCGCCGCGATGAACACACCGGGCAGCGTCGCGCGCATGATCACGCGAATGGCTGCCTGCATCTCCGTTCCGCGGTTGCGCTCGTCCACATAGCGTCCGTACATCACGGTGATGAAGTCGATGCCCAGTCCTGCCAGTAACGCGGCAAAGCCGGCGCTGGCCTGCGACAACTGGCCATAGACCACGCCGGCCATTCCGAAGGTGAGGACGAGACCGAGAGCGAGCGGAGCTCCGGCGTAGATGACGGACGCTGGCCGGCGGAATGCGTAGATGAACAAGGCCAGCACGCCGATCACCGATCCGAAGATGTTGACGATGACGTCCTGCCGGATCAGGCCGGCGTCTCCGGCGGCGATCTCGTAGCCGCCGGTGTGCTCGATCAGCGGAAGGGGCGTCCCGGGAGGAGCGTCCTTCTGGAAATTCTTCAGCGCCTCTCCTTCGATCAGCGCGCTGTCGGCCAGCAACTGCTTTCCGAATGGCACATCCTGCGCGGGCTGGCGGGGCTTGGTCAGGATCAGCAGCATGCTGTGATCGGAGGACAGGTAGTAGCCACTGGAGGTATCGATGTTGAAGCCCCCGCCGGCCGAAGAAAACTTGCGCAGAAAAATCGGCACGAGGTTGAACGGGTCGTTTTGAATGAGCTGTTTGAGCGCGAAGCCCTGCGGCGTCTGCAGCAGCGAACGATCGCGGGCGATCGACTCGCGGATTCCGGCGTCTGAGAGTTTCGCCCCGACCTCGTCGAGCTCGTCGGGAGAGAGGAAGAGCAACGCTTTGGGCAGGATCAATTCGAGGAAATCTAGCGGATTGGGGATCTTGTATGTGACATCCTCGATGGAGGGATTGGCGCGATACCCTGCGGCAATTCCATCGATCAGTGAGTCGTACTCATGAACATCGTGTCCACGAGGGAGCTGCATGACGACGATGTGGTAGTCGATCGTCCCCATGTCACGCAGCACTTTGCGAAAGTCGTTGACCTGCTTGTTCTTCTGCGGGATCAGGTTCAGCAGGTCGGGATCGAACGAGAGGCGGAGCGCCCCCACTGCCGCGAGCGCAGCGAGCAGAATGGAGGCCAGGATGATCTGTTTGTTGCGCCGCAGGCAGAAGCGGGCGAGCGCATCGAGAAGTCGGTCGGTCAATTCATTGTCCGTGCGGCATCACACGCGAAGGCGGGGGATAACATGTGGCGTCAGGCGAGTCAAGGAATTGGTGTTCTGCTGCTCTCTCTGGTGTGTGCGTGCCAGCGACCCGAACCGCTCACTGCTGCAAAAGCCGCGCAGATCGTCAGCGCTTACCAGTTCAAGGCCGAGCCCATTTACGCCGAGGTGCCGCAGAGAGTGTGGTGGAGCGCCAGGATGCCCAGGGACGACTTCGATGAGAAGTCGCTCCGGACCTTCGAAAACCTGAAACGCGCCGGACTGATCACCGTCAGCGGCGGACCCACCCCCGACGGCGCGAGCTTCACGGCAAAGGTTACCGACAAGGGGTTTCCAATCCTCGGGACCGCGCCTAGCCATCGCGGAGCGGTGTACCGCGGTCTGATCTGCCAGAAGCGGTACGACGGAATCCGCGGTTTTGAGAGGCATCCCACACAGCCGACCGTCGGACACGCGGAGCTCGTGTGGCACTACGCGGTTCCCACTCCGCTCTACGGTTTGTTCGAAACCAAGATCAACAAGCCGCTGGACAAGCCATTCGCCTCGCTGCTGTCGTTCTATTACAAGGATCATCAGTGGCGCGTCGACGTCATGGTTGCCAAGACGGAGTCTCAGTCAGGCGGAGCGCCTACCTCATCGCGGTGACAAGGGTCCGCTGGTCATTTTGAGCTGGGACAGCGCGGGCGCTGCGCGTCAGAGAAAGAAACCGGCTCGCGAAAGAGCCGCATTCACGACGCCGGAGGCGTCGCGGAGATTAGCCGGTGGTCGCCGCAGGCGAACCACCGGATCAAGACGGACCGTTGTGTAGGCACCCCAGCGGGGTGCCGGGAAATAGAGCGGCGGCTCGTGTGTCGTGGTTCGCGCGATGCAGACAGACGCCGACTCCGGCACCCCACCGGGGTGCCGAAATGAATGGGCGTGGTTTTCCGGTGGCTGCGCTCCGCTTGCCACCGGCTAATGTCCGTCACGCCTCCGGCGTGAA
>JBDSGC010000248.1:0-4497 GCA_039919215.1 Thermoanaerobaculia bacterium
CCGCCGCAGTTCGGGCGGCAGCCCCGAGCGGCCGTGAACGACCAGCCAGGGGTAGATGGTTGCGTAAATGTTCGCCAGGTCGTGAAAATGCTCCGTGGTCTTTGCTTCGATTGCCGCGAGGTTATGAACGCCGAGCGGGTCATGCACCGGATCGACGAGAGTCTCGATCGGCGTCTCCAGCTCCAGCTTGCCGCCCGCGCGATACGACGCGTGATAGATCCGGCGCCTGGTCGCCAGCGTCAGAACGCGCTGATGGGCATTCCACATCGGCAGAACACGCGCGCTGAGCGCCTGCTCGTCGAACAGGTCGGTCCCCAGACCGGTGTTTGCGCTGACGTGGATGAGGCGGAGAATCGTCGGCAGCAAATCGATGTGGGAGGCCGGACCCTGAATCACCATTCCGCCCGGCAGCAACGGGGAATAGATGATGAGCGGCACGCGGTGCATGAGCTGTAGTAGGGTTTCGTTCGTGGAGATCGGACGCTGATAGGGCGGGATGGCCGAACCGTGATCGCCCGTGATGATGAAAATCGTATTCTTGAACCAGGGCCGCTTGCGCGCGAGACGAAAGAAATCACCGATGGCCGCGTCGGTGTAACGAACCGTTTGCACCATGTCGCCGCTGCGCTTCAGGGTCCTGCTGGCTCCAGCAGTTGGTAATGGCATGGGGGGATCGGCATCCGCGGGGAGCTCGAAAGGATGATGGTTAGAGACCGTCAGCATCATGGCCGCAAACGGCGCGCGCGCTTTGTCGAAAATCGTGATCGAATTGCGCACCAGCGCGCGATCGGAGTAGCCCCAATTCGTGCTCGGCTCGCTGGTGGAGAAGGAGCGGCCGTCGATGATCTGGAATCCTCGAGGAACGTAGAACGAGTCCCGCCGGTAGAAGTTCGAGTCACCGCCGTGGATCCAGAGAAGCGACCGCCAGCCCGACGCGCGAAGAATCTCGGGAAGACCGGTCACTTCCACCGAGGGCCGCGACGTCATCAGCACCTCGTGAGGAATCGGCGGCAGGCCATACCAGGCGGCAACCTCGCCGGAAGCGGTGTAGGTCCCGGCACTGAAGGCGCCGTCGACCCGAACGCCGTCCCGCGCCAGCGCGTCGAGATTGGGTGTCACCCCGGGAGGATCGGCGCCGTAGCAGCCAACCTCCTCCGCGCGAACGCTCTCCATGAGGATGAAAACGATGTTCGGCTTGATGGCAGACCGCATCTCCACGAGCTCGTTCGCCGGCCGCGGGCGATACGCCAGCGGATACTCGAAGTCGACGTAATCGCGATCAGGTTCCGGCCCGGCAAACTGGCGGATGGCGGTCGGACTCATCGCCGGCTTGGGAACGTCGAAACGTTCGTGCGGTGAATCCATCGCCTCGGCCTGGATTGCGAAGATGGAGACGATCGGATTGCGCGCCAGGCCGATCCGGGGAACGACGGCCGACAGGACGGCCGCTGCCACCGCCGAGATCGCACCGAAGACGACCATGCGTCTCAACGGGAGCCAGCTTGTATCGGTCTCCCGGATCCTCCTGGCAAGGGCCGGGACCAAAGCGCCGGCGAGAAGGGCCAGACAAAAGAGGAACGCCGGCATCCCGGTCAGCGATCCGATTGCCAGGGTCCACGGGATGTCGCCACGCAGGTCTTCGGGGCGGATCACGTCTCCGAAAAAGACGACGGCTTCGGATCGGAAGATGTGGAGCATGGAGATCGCTGCGGCAAGCGCGAAGAAGAGAAGGCGCGTGGTTCGCGGGAGCCGGCGCGCGCAGACCAGCGCAAGGGCGCCGGCGAGGAGGAACACCGCAACGTCCTGCAGCATCCCCGCGAAAAGCCACGCAAACGGATGCGTCGGCGGCAGCGGGACATCGTGCGCGATGCGCAAACGGACCACTGCCCCGACGAAAAGCGCCCACCCTGACGCCGCGATGACGAGGGACCGGGTGCGGATGTCTGCGTCTTGATCGATTCCCAACGCGCACAACTCTACAGGATGTCGTTGATGAACCGCGCGGGTCGGTGACTGCTGTGGCAGCGGTTTTGCCCGACCCCACCGGAAACCGGCCCCCATCAAACGAGCCGTTACCCCCGTGAGCACAGACCGGAGGGAAGAATCTTCGCCAGTCAGATCCTCGGGCCGGCGGTTCCCTGGATGACGTTTCCGAGAGTCTGACCGACCACGTCCCCAGCCGAGAGGAGATCTGCCACCGATCCCTTCGCCGATCCAGCGGTGGAGCGGAAGATCTGCGCTGGCTCCACGTTCAGCCACTTCGCTGAATATTGATTGACAGACATTCAGCGGCGTGGCTGAATGTCTTGGCATGGCCCGTCGAGAGTCGAAGTCCCGTCTGGACGCCTACGAAGCGGTCTTCTCGGCCCTCGCTCACCCCGCGCGAAGGCGCGTGCTGATGACCATCTACTTCAACGGCGGGGAGATGACGGCGGGCGAGATCGCCGCGGTGTTCGAGCATGCCTGGCAGACCACCACGCGACACCTGCAGGTGCTCGAGGCCGCGGGCCTTCTGCGCCACGAGCGACGCGGCCGCATGCGGATCTATCAGCTCGAACGCAAGCGTCTCGCCCTGGTCATGGACTGGCTGTCTCACTTCTTTCGAAGACCTTGAGGAGGAACGCAATGGCAACACCGAAACCATCGAAAGCCGACGTCCCGCAGTTTTTCCGGCTCAACATCGAGACCGCCAATCTCGACGAAGCGGTCACCTTTTACACCACTCTCCTGGGCATCGAGGGGCGCAGGCAGGCGGGCTCCCGCTGCTATTTCCAATGCGGCCCGGTCACGCTGCAGGTGCTCGATGTCTCGAAAGGCGGAGCGCCTCACCCCGCGGCGAAGGCGCTGTACTTCACGGTGACGGATCTCGAGGCTATCTTCGAACGGGCCCGAAAGCTCCGCTGCCTGTCGCAGGAGAGCGTTCACGATGCGCCCGGAGGTGGGATCGTGGTTCGTCCCTGGGGCGAGCGCTCGTTCTACGCACTCGATCCCTGGAAGAACCCGCTGTGTTTCGTCGAGGAGGGTACGGTCTACGCAGGATGATGCCCGCCAAAGACGGGAGGAGGGTCAGGATGACCACAGACCGCGGGTTTGCGCGCCAGCGGCGGGCAGCGAGGGCGCCGGTGGCCAGCGCGAAGCACGCAGCCACCGCTTCAGGGCAACGCACACCCGCGCGCCCCGGAAGGGCGCCAGAGAAAGGATGGTGACCTTACGGCTGGCCCTTCGGCCTTTCGAGTCTCTTGTGCGTCTCGCTCACGATCATCAGCGCCGCGGAGCCGTACCACGGAGTCAACTCCGCGAGGAACACTCCCGCCTTCACTGCCGGATCGAGTCTCACCAGCTCCTCGGCGCCCTCGATCGTCGCGACATTGAAGATGTAGAGGCCGCGATACGCCTTGTCGTTCTTCCCAAAGGGACCGGCAACAGCCAGCTTCCCTGCCTCCGCCAGCCGCCCGATGTTCGCGAAATGACCAGCGAAGATCGCGTCGCGTTCCACTCCCTTGATCGCCGCATCCTTCGGCCCCGTCTTGAGAATGCACAGGACGTACGTCTTCATGCCCCGCTCATCGGCGCCAAGCCTCCTGGCCAGTTCAGGATCAAAGGCACGATCCGCACCCTGAGCAGAGACAACGCCGCCGAGGCCAATGAGCGCGATGACAACGAAGAGAGAGCGGAGGTTCTTCATGGCCCAACACTATACGGGGAAGGATCACTTCGATCGCCAGCATCGGCATGGCGAAATAGGAGGTGATCGTCGCTTAGAATCTTCCTTTCCAATGCCCCTGCCTTCCTGGCACTTTCGTGAGATGAGTCGTGGCGAGATCAATGTTGATCCGGTGCATGACGAGTTTTTCAAGGCTCAGGACCTGGCGGATGCGCTGTTGCGGGAGGCGATTCAGAATTCGCTCGATGCGCGTCGGGGGCGGGCCACGGTTCGGGTGCGGTTCCGTCTGGCGACCGGAGCGTTCGCCATGCCCTTCGAGGCGGCGGGGGCATATCTGGGAGGGCTCGAGCCGCATGTGAGCTTGCCGGAGACGTCGACGGTCCCATTTCTTCTTGTGGAGGATTCGGGGACGCGCGGTCTGGTCGGCGATCCGGGCGAGGATCCTGAGCTCGACGATCATGGCGGCGAGCGCAACGACTTCTACTATTTCTGGCGCAACGTCGGGCGCTCCGGCAAAGGCGAGCGCGATCGCGGGCGCTGGGGGCTCGGCAAGGCGGTGTTCTCGGTCTCCTCGCGCATCCACACCATGTTCGGCCTGACCCGGCGCGCCGACGACGACCGCCTGCTCCTCCTCGGGCAATCGGTGGTCAAGACGCATGTGCTCCACGGCAAGCGGTTCGCGCCATATGGGTTCCTGGCAAAAACGGGACGCGACGACTTTCCGCATGCGCTCGAGGACCCTGACCTTCTCGCCCGCTTCATCGCCGACTTCGGATTGACCCGCGACGAGCCAGGGCTCTCCATCGTCATCCCTTTTCATCGCGAGGACGACC
>JBDSGC010000249.1:0-5064 GCA_039919215.1 Thermoanaerobaculia bacterium
CACTCATGAGGTACCCCTCATCCGGCCTTCGGCCACCTTCTCCCCGCTGCGGCGGGGAGAAGGAACTCGATCGTGAGAGGCGTCGTGAGGTGTGTCATTAGAAGCCGCGAAGACGGCGAAGGATCTGGAACGTCGCAACTGCTCCCGGCAACATCCTCGTCTTTGCAGATTCTTCGGCGTCTGCGCGCCTCAGAATGACGGGATTTACGGTTCTCTTTCCCGCTCCGGTTCCGTGCTCTCCAGGGTTTCTTCCCCCGGTTCCTGATGCGGAAAGACCAGTCTTTCCGACGGTGCGGGCTGGAGCGAGTCGCGGATCTCGTCGGTGGTCATGTAATTGAGGCGGGCGTCCTGCTGGTAGCGGCCGCTGTCGGTCACCAGCCGGTTCAGAAATTTTGCGTGGCGACGCTCGAAGGCAAAACGCTTGAGATCGGGATAGACGAATCCGGCGCCGGTCAGAACGAAGGCGAACATCTCCTCGAAAATCGGGACGAAGGGCAGGGCCAGGATGATGCTTCCGATCATCAGGCCGATCAGCGCGAAGATCAGCCGCGCGGCCACGTCTCCTTCCCTCCAGACGTCGAAGCTCGAGTGCTCCAGAGCATTCATGCGCCTGGCTCCGGCGATGTACTGCGGAAGGACGACTTCCTGGACTTCTTTTTCCAGCTCTTCCCAGTATGTCGCCGACCCTCCGAACTCCTCATAGGCGCGGCGGATCTGGGACAGCTTGGCGTTGGCGTGCGACTCGATCTGCTCCTCGAACGTTGCGTTGTCCAGGCCGCGACGGCGGTGCTCGCATTCCTGAAGGACGGCGAAGACCACCTGCGCGCAGTCGTATTCAGGGCCGGCGATGTTGAGCATCATTCCTGAGGAGGATCGGCCTGCTGGGAGTACTGGATCACTCCCAGCTGCTCGAGCAGCTTGTTCCCGTCGATGATGACATTTCCATTCGGCATCTTGGGGATCTGTCGGATTTCCTTCTTCTGCAGTGCCTCGATCAGCTGCAGACTGACGTAGGCATCACCGGCGCTGCCGTTGAGCGCGGCCCGTTCCTTGCGCATCCCCTGGGCTGCTGCATTTTTCTCGGTCAGTGTTGCCTGGGCCTCCTGCTGCTTGCGCCCGAGGTAGGCGTCGGCGGTGCGTTTGGCCTGTTCCAGTTCGCCCTGGCTGCGGGTGAGCAGTTCGGTCAGCTCGGCGATGCGCTGCTGCACGATGGCCTTGTTGGATTCCGCGGTGGCCAGAATCTGCGCCTCCAGCTTCTCGGCTTGTTTCTCTCCCTCTTTCCTCTTGTTGATCAGGTTCTGGTAGTCGGGCTTGAACGAGAAGTCGCCGAGGATGACCTGCTCGACGACGATGCCGTACGGTTTGAGGGCACCGGCGAGAACCTTTGTGGCGTCGCTCGCTGCGGCGAATCGCAGGTCGGGGTTGTAGTACTCCTCGGAATCCAGTCGGTTGAGCACGTCGCGCACATAGGCGCGCGCCTGCGGACGGACCACCCGTTCCTTGAGGGCCAGGGTGGTCGGTGCATCGGCCCGCCAGATCTGGGCGGCCTGCGACGGATCAATCCTCCAGCGCACGGTGACATCCGTCTCGATGTCGTTGCCGTCGCGGGTCTTGAATCGAAGATCGTCTTTCTCCTTTCGATCTCCGCTCTCCGCCTTCCGCGACATGATCAGGTTCTGCGTTGACGTATCGAAGGTCGTCCAATCGTTGATGATCGGAGTGAAGAAATAGGTCGCGCCGGCTTCGGAGATTTCCGTAGAGCGGGTGATTTTGTTGAAGCGGACGCCGACCTCAGTGGCCTGCGTCGTGTGCGGCGTGCAGGCGGTGGATGCCAGCGTGGAGAGAAGGAGCAGTGCGATGAGGGCTTTCATGATCGGCTCAGTGATTCGAGGACATCTTTCCGAGGTTCGTGGGGTCTTCGCTGATGTAGATCGGGCCCTTGATGCCGTTGAGAATGGCCAGCCCTTTTCGCAGACGCAGCAGCTTGTCGGAGCCGGCCCCTTCCATGGCCCGGTTGACTGCTTCGTTTCCCTGCGCTTCGGCGCTCTTGACCAATAGATCCCCTTCCGCTCGACGGGAGCGCTCGTAGAGATCCTTCTGCGCGTTGATGCCGGTGATCTGCGCCTGGAATTCCGCGGTCTTCACGTTCATGGAGTTCTGGCCTTCCTGGGTGACCTGCTTGAGACGCGTATCGACCTCCGCCTGCTTGGCCAGCGCGCGGTTGGTCAGCACGGATTGATCCTGAATCTTCTTCTGCTCGGTCAGCTGCTGGAAGGTAGGCGGGTAGTCGTACTGACGGATCAGGACGTCGGCCAGCTCCACGCCGTTCTGCCGGAAGCGCTCGGAAAGCTCGCGCTTCACATCGCGTACTTTGGCCAGCCTCTGATCCCGATAGAACTCTTCGGCCCGCAGCTCGCCGAGGTGCTGCTTGATGGCGGGGTCGGTAAAGCGGATCACCACGTTGTCTTCGTAGCCACGGCCGAAACCGAACTTGGAAACGACCAGGAAGGGATCGGCGATGCGATAGAGAACCGTGCAGTCGACGGTGATGGGATAGCCGTCCACGGTTGGGACGTTGACCGCGCCGATGGTGCGGTGATCGGCGCCGCGCTCGCTCTCGTCGTTGGTGAATTCAACCGCCTGGATATTGCGGGGAAATGTGCGAATGGTCTCGTAGCCTGAAATGGAGCGCCGGTATCCCGGCTGCACCAGCGCCTTCTGCAGGCCCTTGCTCGGTCCAAAGGAAATCTGTCGGAGACCGATCTGATCGGGCGGGACGTAGGTGATCAGGCAGGCCCGGAACAGAAAGATGGGAAGGACCAGGAGGCTCAGGCGGAGCAGGGTGGTGAAGACCCGTGCTCCACGCAAAGAAATCGAGGGAACTCGGAAAGGGAATCGCGGCTTGAACCGCGGCGGTGGAGCCGCAGACGACTCGAACATGATTTCCTGCTTTGCCGGTGACGGCGGACGATTCGCTTCATCTTATCGCGGATGCACTGATGACCGTTTTACGCGTACGGGGTACTCGTTGTTTCGACGTTCCCGCCCCCAAGAGGAGCCTGCGCGGCAGAACGTCTTGGAGAGTGATCTTGGCCGAGCCTTGGGCAACCAGCGCCGCCGGCCGTGCCGGCCCGGCTACCGGATCAGGTTCTCGCGGATGAATCCCAGCATCGCGGTGCGCATCTGCTTGACCAGGGCGGGGTCGCTCACCCCATGACGGGACTTGGGATAGAGCAGCATGCGGAACTGCTTTCCGGCTTTCTCCAGCTCGTACACGAACTGGATGGTGTTCTGCAGATGGACGTTGTCGTCGATGGTTCCGTGCAGCAGAAGAAGGTTCCCGTGCAGATCCTTGGCCGCAAAGCGCGGCGAGCTGTTCTTGTATCCCTCAGGATTGTGCTCCGGCGTCAGCATGACCCTCTCGGTGTAGATGGAGTCGTAATCGCGCCAGTCGGAGACGGTGCCTCCGGCGATTCCGGCCGACCACATCGTGCTGTGCGTCAGCGCGTAGCTGGTCATGTATCCGCCGAAACTCCAGCCATCGAGGAGGACGCGCGAGGAATCGACCCAGGGCTGGGACCCCAGCCACTTGAGGCCATCCTCGAGGTCGCGCAACTCGCCGGCGCCAAAGTTCTTGTACGCGGTCCAGGCAGACTCCGCCCCTTTGCCGCTGGCGCTGCGGTTGTCGCAGACCCACACGATGACTCCCTGGCTGGCCACCAGCTGGAACCAGAGGTAGCTCCTGCTGCTCCAGCCATTGCGCACCGATTGCGCGTGAGGGCCGGAGTAGGTGAACTCATAGACGGGATATTTTTTCGAGGGGTCGAAACCAGGAGGCTTGATCATCATCGCTTCCAGCAGGAAGCCGTCGCGAGCCTTGACCTGCAGGAACTCGGGGCGCGCCGTGCGGAACTGTCGCACCTGCGGCTGGTCGTTGGCGTCCACGATCTTCAGTTGGGTTCCGTCGTTGCGGTGCAGCGCGACCCGCGAGGGGGTCTCCACGTCGCTCCAGTTGTTGATGAATCGCGTCATGGAGGGATTGAAGGTGACGTTGTTCGATCCCGGCCGATCGGTGAGCCGCTTCATGCCGCTGCCGTCGACGCGGATGCGGTAGGCATCGCCTCCCAGCACCGAGCGCTCGCTCCCGGAGAAATAGATCCAGTCGTTGGCCTTGTCCGCGCCGTGCAGGGTGCGCACCTCCCAGGGGCCGCTGGTGATCTGCTTGCGCAGCGTTCCGTCCGCGGAATAACGATAGAGATGCTTGAACCCGCTGCGCTCGCTGAGCCAGAGAAAGGAGCCGTCTTTGAGCCACGAGGGGCTGCCGTTGACGTCGACCCATGCTCGGGTCGTTTCGCGGAACAGAGTCTTCGACGGGCCGCCAGCGCGCACATCGGCGGCGTTGAGGTCGAGCCAGGTCTGCTCGCGATCCTGAATCTGGTACATGACCTTGCTGCTGTCGGGGGACCAGGAAACGTCGACGATGAGCGGTTCGGAGGCCCGGTAGCGTTCAATGCTCACCTCGCGCGCCTCGCCGCCGGCGGCGCTCACGGTGAACAGCCGCACGATGGGGTTGGGATCGCCGGCCTTGGGATAGAGCTCTTCCTCCACCTTCTGGAGATAGGGGAGGTGATCAGGAATGCTGAAGCGATGAACCGCATGCTCGTCGAGCTGGATGAAGGCGATGGTCGAGGAATCGGGGCTCCACCAGTAGGCGTGGAAGTTCCCCCGTCCGTAAATCTCTTCCTGATAGACCCAGTCGAAGATGCCGTTGAGAAGGTTGTCGTTGCCGTCGGTGGTGAGCTGGCGCTCCCGCTGGGTGGACGTTTCGAGCACGAACAGATTATTTTTGCGCACGAATGCGACCGACTTGCCGTCCGGGCTGAACGACGGTTCTTCCTCATCGCCGGCGACCGAGGTGAGGCGGGTCAGGGAGCCGGAGTCGAAGGCGTAAAGGTAGAGATCGCCTTTAAGGGGAATGATGACGCTGTGCTTGTCGGGGCTGAAGTTCCAGTTCTTGAGAAGGGGAAGGGCTTTCGCGTCGTCTGCGGAGACCCCTTCGACCTT
>JBDSGC010000250.1:0-11425 GCA_039919215.1 Thermoanaerobaculia bacterium
GTCCGATGCGGACCACCGGGGAGCCTTTGTGATTCTTGCGCAGGGTCTCGAAGGGGCGGCCATCCATGTAGTCGTCGATCAGTCGCGGGCAGATGTAGGAGGTGCGGCAGACCGCGGGAGTGTTGCCCAGTTGCGCGGCGGTGGCCTCCACGGCTTTGCGCACCTTGCGCTTGCGTTCCGTCTTGGTGACGCCTTCGCCCTGCATGGCCAGGGTGATGGAGCAGAGCAGAGTGCCGGCCCAGGTGCGGAAGTCTTTGGCCGTGAAAGTTTCCCCGATGATCGACTGGATGTAGTCGTTGACATGGCGATCCTTGACGTCGCGCACTTTGCCGTGGTCGAGGAAAACGAATAGCTCGTCGCGCTTCAGGCGCTTGCACTCGGCCACCACCGCCGCGGCGTCGGAGTCTTCGATGGCGCGGCTCTGATCCTTGTTCCACTTTCCGACGTAGTCGAACTGCAACACGTCGCCGCGCGCCTTCACATGCCGGGACTGGATGGTGGTCAGCCCATAGGTGGCTTCCGACTTGGCGCTCTTGTCGTTGCCCACGCGGAAGAATCCCTGATCGATCAGCCGCACGATGGACGCTAGCACTCGATCTTTTTCCAGCCCGCGGCCCTTCAGATCGTTGCGAACCCGGCGGCGCAACGCCGGGAGCGCTTCGCCGAACTCCACCACGCGGAGGAACTTCTCCTCGTCCCGCTGGGCCCGGAAGCGTGCGTGGTAGAGGTATTGCGTGCGTCCCTTCTTGTCGATGCCGACCGCCTGCAGCGGTGCGGTGTCGCCGCGGGCGATGCGCACCTCTTTCCAGGCTGGAGGGATCCTCAGTTTCCGGATGCGCGCCAGGATTTTTTCGTCAAGAATGGCGGTCCCTGCAGACTGCACGTAGGCGAACCCCGCTTCCTTCGATCCCTCACGCCGGATTCCGTGCAGATCGAGATTCCATCGGCGTCGTACACCGTTGCGGGACATGTTAATGACAAATTTTGCGAGAATGGTGCCGCGTGCCATCCACCACCACCGCAGTTCCGCTTTGCTCTCTGCGAGTTCCTTCTCCCCGCCGCAGCGGGGAGAAGGTGGCCGAAGGCCGGATGAGGGGTCTCCCGCCGAAACACGAACCGCCCATGCCGCGGCAGAGAGGAGAGGGATCTCGATTGCTGCCCGGTCGCGATCCCGGCAGATGACCGTGACCGACTGGTGGCGTGCGCAATCCGTGGCGCCGCCAGCGCTTGCCCGGCGGGAGCGAACGACGCTGATCGTGGTCTCCCTCCTCACCGCGGTCAGTCGTCTTCTGGCCATGGCGCGCACCCCCTGGGACTGGGATGAGCTGCTGTTCATGCTCTCGCTCGATCGCTTCAATGTCGCCCAGCACCGCCCCCATCCTCCCGGCTTTCCGCTGCTCGTGCTCACCGGCAAGATTGTTCGCAAGCTGGGCTTCGGAAACTTCCACGCCCTGCAGGCCATCAGCCTGGTGGCAGCGATGGCCATCGTTCCTGTCATGTTCTTCCTGTGCCGCGAACTGCGCATGAAGTTCGTGACTGCGCTGTCGGCGGCCACGCTCCTGGCCTTCTTCCCCAACGTCTGGTTTTTCGGGGGGACGGCCTTCAGCGACGTTCCCTCGATGGTGCTGGTGCTGCTGGCCATGACTCTGCTGCTCCGCGGATGTCGCGACGAACGCTCCTATGTCGCCGGTGCCGTGATGCTGGCCATCGCCGCGGGGTACCGACCGCAGAACCTTTCGATCGGTTTCGCTCCGATGCTGCTGGCCAGCTGGTTTCAGCGCCGCCGCCCGCGCCTGGTGCTCCTGACCTTCTCCCTCCTCGGTGCCCTCATCGCCCTCAGCTACGGAGCTGCGGCGTGGCTCACCGGGGTGGAGGACTATCGGGTCGCCGTGGCCGAGCATGGCGACTACATCGCCGTCACCGACTCGTTCCGGGCACCTCGTCGCCCTCCGTTATGGCGGGTGTTCGAGCAGTTCTTCGTCGAGCCGTATCACGCGCCATGGATCAACGCGGTGGTCACGGTTCTGGTGACCGTTTCAGGATGTGTTTCCCTGGTGCGGCGCCGCCCGCAGGTGCTGATGATGCTGGCTGCATTCGGCCCCTTCTGTTTCGCCGCGTGGCTGATGCTGGATCGCTTCAGCTCCAGCCGGTTTTCCATCGGGTACGCGCCGATGGTGGCCTTGCTGGCTGCCGACGGATTGCAGTTGCTGGCCCGACGAGCATGGTTGGAGTACGCCTTGAGCGGCGCGCTGGCCACGTTCATGATCGGATGGACCTGGCCCGCTCTCGGCGCCGTCCGCAACAGCATCTCTCCACCCGTCGCGGTCGTGGACTGGGTTCGCAATCATGTCGATGCCCGCCGATCGGTCGTCTACGTCGACGCCGGGATGATTCCGTATGCCCTCTGGTATCTGCCCGAGTACCGCCTGCGCTTCACCGAGAAGGGAATTCCTCCTCCCGCGGCCTGGACCTCGCGCCTGCCCGGTTTCTATCTGGCGGAGGGGGCCGGCACGTCGCCTTCCGCATTCCAGGCCTCCCGTCCCCGAGGCCGAGTGTGGGATGTCGTGCGCCACCGTTACTTCGACGTGGCGGTGAGGCCGGTGACCGAGGTGATCGTCTTCCGCGAGGGCTGGTACGACGAAGAGGGCACCACTGCGGGGATCTGGAGGTGGATGGGCCGGCGGGCGTCCGCCGACCTGCCTCCTGTCCCCGGGCGAGCCCGGCTGCGGCTCGATCTTTACGTTCCGCTGGACGCGCTGGCGGTGCCGCCGACGCTGACCGTCAGCATCGATGGCCACGTTCTCGAACGCTTCCGGCCGACGTCCTCCAGTGTCGAACGGGAGTGGATGGTGAACGGAATCGGAGCGGCTTCACGCAGGCTGACCATCGAAACGGACGGTGTGGTGCAGCCGGGAGGCCCAAGCCGCGATGCGCGCACGCTCGGGGTGCGTTTGAATTCCATCGGCTGGGAGCCCACGCGCTGAAGGGCTCCGAAAGGCCAACCTCAGAGCGAGAAAGCGAAGGTCTGAGGGCGCCAGGTGCGCACGTGTTTCCCGTCCTTCATCGGAGCGGTGAAGCGAGCGGCCTTCATGGCTCTGATGGCGGCATCGTTGAATCCGAATCGCGGATCTCCACGAAGGATCTTCACGTCCATCACGCTGCCGGTCTCGGAGATGAGGGCGGAGACAATCACCGTGGTGCGCGCTCGCTGCTGCATGGCCAGACGCGGGTAGTCGGCGCGGATGGGGCTCAGTGGCTGAGGCGTCGAGTCGAGTTGGCCCATGTCGATGACGTCGCCCTCGTGGGTGGTGGGTGCGGCGGTCACCGCGGCGGCAACGGAGGTCGGGACTGGCTCAGGAGATGCGGCGGTGGGAGGGGAACCGGCAGAGCTTTGAGAGGACGGCTCCGGAGCGCCGGTGGTCGCGGTCTCCTGCCGGATGTTGCTGACGCGCCTCTGGTCCAGGGTTGCCGCGGACGGCATGGAGGCGGACTCCTCAGACTCGCGGCGCTTTGGCGGCGCGACGGCACCGGCAACCTGCACCGGTGCGTTCTTCGACTGCGATTGCTTGAGCTGCTGGTTGTAGTCGGACTGCAGCTTCAGCATCTCCTCCTGAAGCTTCTGCTGCACCGCGAGCTCGAATGCTTTCTTGTCGGCTTTGGGATCGACACTGCCCGTGGTCGTCGAGCCGTCTGCAGGAACCGCAGCCACGACCATCGGTGGAGGAATGACCGGAGCCGGGGCGGGCGTCGGTGTGGGGGTGGCCACGGCCACGGGCGCTTCCGGTTTGGCACGACCGCGCAGGAAGAAAAAGCCTCCCGCTCCTGCGAGCAGCACGACCGCCGCAACCATGGCCATCATCGCCGTCCGATTCGATTTCGGAGTTTCCACGGAGCCGAACATCGGCCGTTCTTCAATGGGGAGAGGCGTGGGAACCGTCTCCTCCGGCGTAGCAGGTGCGAGATAGGGAAGCAGGTTGACCTTCGATTCCCTTTCCCGATCGATCGCCTCGCCCTCCAGCTCTTTCTTGAGAAGCGTGCTGAGGTAGAACGCCAGGTTGAAGGTGGTCGCGGAGTACTTCCCGCCGTGCGTGATCGCGGAGACCGCCTGTTTCATGTCGCCGATCGAGGCGAAGCGTTGCGAGGGATCGATGGCCAGCGATTTGTCGAGGATGGAGCGCAGATCCTCCGGCATCGGCTGGCCGGTCGTAGTCCGTGAGGCGCGCACAGTCTGCGTGAATGCGCTGCCGCCCGTCGCTTCCGGTGGCTCGTTTCCAGTCAGCAGCAGATACAGGATCGCTCCGAGCGAGTAAACGTCTGTGGTTCTGGTGACGTCGCCTGAGGTCTGATACTCCGGCGCGAGATAGCGGGAGATTTCGGAGTGGATCTTCGGATCGGACAGCGAGGCCAGCAGGCCGGCACCCAGTTGCTGTCCGGCGACCCGGATCTCGCCGTCGTCGCTGATCCACACGAACTGCGGGATCAGCGCTCCATGGGCAAGATTTTTTCCGAGGTAGCGGAGGTCAGCGGTTGTGGAGAGCGAGAGGGCGATCTTCTCGGCGATGACGATTGCCTGATCCAGTGGAATCGGGTTGGCCGATGAGTTGGTCCCGCCGCGCGAACGGTCGACGATATGGCGGAGCGAACGGCCCCCTGCGTACTCGTGAACGATGCAGGGCACGCCGTCGATCAGGTCGATTTCCTGATCTTTCGCGAACGTCGTTCCTGTCAGAAGCGGCGCCAGCGGCTGCGCTGCCTGGGCGCTGCGCTGGAGAGCGTCGCGGGAGCCGTTCAGAAAGCGGCGGAGTGCCACCGTGCTGCCCAGCGCGGACCCTTCGATGCGTCCGGCGCGCCACAGTTCTCCAAGCCCGTCGTTCTCCAACCGCTTGAACAGCAGGAACGAACCGAACTGCTCGTACGGTCGATTTTTTGGAGACACCCCGAACCCCCGGAACGAATGAGACGTGTGCCGGTCAGGATACACCTGCCCCTTCGAGGCGGACCGTCCCGCTCGCGCCTTGCGCGAGCTTTGCTCAGGTCCGCGGTTTCTTGCCCGCCACTATCTGGTGGTGGAGGCGGGGCGGGCGCTGGTGGAAGTTGCCGGTCTGGCAGCCGGGGCGGGGGTGACGGTCGACGGCCCGCTGGTGGAAGGTGAGATGGGGATCGAATTCGTCTCCGCCGCTTCGGCCGCGCGCTGGTCGCGGTACCACTGCACCTGGTAGGTCTGCACGTTCCGGTTGTGCTCCTCCAGGTTTGTGGAGAAGGCGTGGGACCCGTCGTGTTTTGCAACGAAGTAGAGGTAGTCGGTCTTCGCCGGTGCGGAAGCTGCCTGCAGCGAGGCCAGCCCTGGATTGGCGATGGGCCCCGGGGGCATCCCATGAAAACGATAGGTGTTGTAGGGCGAGTCGATCTGCAGGTCTTCCTTGTGGATGTTGCCATCCCAGCGATGGGCCAGTTTCAGCGCATAGATCACCGTTGGATCGGCACCGAGGAGCATGTCTTTGTGCGTGCGGTTGAGGTACACGGAGGCCACCACGGGGCGTTCCTGGGGAAGGCGTGCTTCGGTCTCCACGATCGAGGCCAGCGTCACGGTCTGGTGGAGACTGAGACCGGTGGTGATGAAGCTCAACTCGCTGCCGAAGTGCTTCCGGAAGTTCCGGACCATCGCCGCGACGATCGTTTTCGCCGGCGTGCCGGGGCTGAACTTGTAGGTGTCGGGGAACAGATACCCCTCCAGACTGGTGGCCTGCCCGTCGAGGTCGCGGATCAGTTCCGGATCGGCGGTCAGGGCATCCCATTCTTTCGCGCTGCCCAGTCGTTCCTGAACGAAGAGCCGGCCGGTGGCAAACCGGTCGAGTCCCTCGCGGATGGTCACCGTCCGCAGGCTGACCTCGCCTCGGATCAGCTTCTCGATCACTTCGGCAGCGGACATCGGTTTCGAGAACTCGTAGACGCCTGCTTTGACCGACTCGCCGTGCCGCAGAATCTTCATGTAGATCAGAGGGACGTACTGATCGCGAACGACGCCGGCAGTCTGGAGCCGGTGCAGGATGGCCGAGGTGCGAAGGCCCTTGTGGACTTCGACGCTGCGAGACGCTTCGGAATAGCCCTTGTAGGGAGAGGTCACGGCGCGCCAGAGGAACCAGCCGCCGCCGGTCGCGAACAGCACCACGAAAACGCCGACGGTGAAGAGCGACTGCACGAACTTGCGGCAGCCGGTACGGGGAGGGGCGTCGTTGCGGCGAGCTATGGCGTCCTCCCGGCCGCGCGCTGGCGGCTGTCGAGATAGGACTGCAGAATCACGGCGGCGGCATGCATGTCGATCTCTCGTTCGGCCTCGCGCCTGCTGCGGCCGCTCTCTCGCAGTTGCGTCGAGGCTTCCGCGGTCGTGAGCGCCTCATCCCAGAGGACGACCTCTTTGCAGGTTTGTTGCCGCAGAGCGTCGGCCAGCCGGCGGAACTTCTCTTCTTCCGGGTGGTGATGGGTGCGGCGGGGAATGCCCACGATGATGGTGTGGGCGGCAACCCCCGCGGCGATCGCCGCGAGGCGGCTCACGATGTCGCCCTCGTTGCGGACGACCGAATGGGGGGAGGCCAGGCTCTCCGACTCGCTGACCGCGATTCCGATCCGCCGTGTCCCGAAGTCGATGGCCATGATGGTCACGGAGTGATTCTAGCGCCGGGATGTTCTGGAACCGCGAGGCCGTCGCTTACAATGCTGGGATCGGAGAGCCCGCTTCATGAAGAACTTCAATCTCGACGCCATCCTCGAGGCGATGCTGAAGATGTCTGATCGCGTGTCCGATTTGAATTTCTCGGTGGGCCGTCAACCGCAGGTGGAAATCGACGGCCAGCTCGCTCCGGTGAACTTTCCCGGCCTGCCCCGCCTCACCCCGTACCAGACCGAGATGATCGTCATGCACATGTTGCGCGGCGATCGCGAACTCACCCGCACGCTGCTGACGAATGGTTCGGTCGATCTCTCGTACTCCATCCCGCAGAAAACGCGGTTCCGCGTGAACGTCTTCTCCCAGCGAGGCACCTACGCCATCGTCCTGCGGGTGATTCCGGAAGGGATTCCAACCCTGGCGTCATTGAATCTTCCGCAAGAGCTGTACAACATTCCGGTCCTGAAGAACGGCGTGGTGCTGGTGACGGGGCCGACCGGTTCAGGCAAGTCCACCACTCTCGCCGCGATCATCAACCAGATCAACCATGACCATGCGTACCACATCATCACCATTGAGGATCCAGTGGAGTACATGCACCGGCATGTGAAGTCGACGGTGAATCAACGGGAGGTGGGCTCCGATACCAAGACCTTCGCCCTGGCCCTCCGCGCGGCCCTGCGTCAGGCACCCAAGGTCATCCTGATCGGGGAGATGCGCGACGTGGAGACCATCGAGATTGCCATGGAAGCGGCGGAGACCGGCCATCTGGTGCTCTCAACCCTGCACACCATCGATGCTGCCAAGACCGTGGACCGCATCGTCGGTGTCTTCCCCAAGGACCAGGAGCCGCAGGTGCGCACCCGGTTCGCCCAGTCTTTCCGCTACGTGATCTCCCAGCGCCTTCTGCCGAAGATGGGGGGCGGACGGGTGGCCGTGCTGGAGATTCTGAAATCGACGATGCGCACCCGCGACTACGTTCTGAAGGGCGAGCATGAAGGGCGCTCGCTCACCGATGCCATGCACGACGGAAGCGTCGATGGCATGCAGACCTTCGACGACGAGTTGGAGAAGTTGTGGCAGCAGAGCGTGATCACCAAGGAGACCGCGCTGGCCTATTCCTCGAACCCGACCAACCTCAACCTCCGCCTGAGTGAGGACAATGCCCCGCCACCTTC
Source organism: Thermoanaerobaculia bacterium (assembly GCA_039919215.1). Classification (GTDB taxonomy): domain Bacteria; phylum Acidobacteriota; class Thermoanaerobaculia; order Gp7-AA8; family Gp7-AA8; genus JBDSGC01. The sequence goes on from JBDSGC010000250.1 coordinate 7,843, forward strand.
GAAAGAGGGGGAGGCGGACTCGATGCTCTCCATGCTGGAGTAAGAACGATGATCAAGATCGTCTGCACGTCGTGCCAGAAACCACTGTCCCTTGACGAGACGAAGCTTCCCATGAAGGAAGTGTCGTTTCCCTGCCCGGTCTGCAAGACCAAGCTCACCGTCGATCGCCGTGCCGTCCAGAACCCTGCAGCGGCCGAGCCTGCGGAAGCAGCGCCCGGGCCGGCTCCGGTGCTCCACGCGGCGGCAGATGACGACGATGACGGATTCGGAGCGAAGGCGCTTCTGGTGGGAACGGACCAGGCGGCCGTCCGTCAGGCCCTCAAACTCGTGGGCTTCATGCCGGTCTACTTCGAGGCCGCGCAGGCGGCTCGGGACTACTACATGCAGGAGTTCCCGCCGGTGGTGGTGCTGCATCCCGCGCAACTGACCCCTCCGCCGCTGGAGGTCATGCAGCCGATCGTCTCGCTGACCCCGGCCGATCGCAGGAAAGGCTTCTATGTTCTGGTTTCCGAAGGCCTCCGTACCCTCGACGGAAACGCGGCCTTTCTGTACGGCGTCAACCTGGTGGTGGCCGTCAAAGACCTGGGGTCTTTCCAGCAGATCTACAAAGACGCCAACGGCTATCACGAGAGGTTGTACGGCGCCATGAACTCCGTGATGAAGCAGATTGCGTCAACGCACTGACCGCGATGCCGCCCAGGTCTCTCTGAGGACGCCGGCGCAGCTGGCAAAAAAAGAAAGGGCGCCCGGAGGCGCCCTTTCGATTGATGCGTTGAGGTTGTGACTAGTTCTGCTGCACGCCTTCCGGGTACTGCAGGAAGCTGCCGTTCGAGTAGACGATGTCGCAGTCGAAGTTGGTGGTGTTTCCGCAGACCGGGGTTCCTTCGGCCGATCCATCCTTGCCCTTGGAGACGATGGCGTACTGTTGGGCTGCGGTGGCGGTCGCCGGAGGTCCGAACTGCTGGTCAGCGGTCAGAACCCATGGATTGCCCCATCCGTCGACCTTCGGAAAGGTCTTGACGTAGGTGGGGGCCAGGTAGCTGGTCAAGCTGGCCGATGCCACGATGGTCGTGGTCGGATAGCTGCAAGCGCCCGCTGCGTTGTAGCGGTTCATGTCCGTGGCACGCGCTTCCCACGCAGTGGCGACCGTGCGCATGTCAGCCATGGTGCGCTTCTGCTTGGACCGCTGCATGGCGGTGAGCAGATTCGGGATGGCGATTGCGGCGAGAATACCGATGATGGCGACGACGATGAGCAGCTCGATGAGGGTGAAACCTTTCTGTAGCTTACGCATTGTGCTTCCTCCTGAATGCCTCACATATCGCAATGCCGATACCATATGGCCGTATTCGCTAAACTACTGATTTGCATGCGGTTAGCGTGTTAATTGATTCCCATGTAGCGACGATTCTGACGGTTTTTAGTCGAAGTCTGTGACATTTCCTGTCAGCAGAAAGAAAGGGCGCCATTTGTATGCGTTCTGACAGGGCTCGTCAGTGAGGCGAGTCTGAATAACTGCCCACCAGCCGACGGGTGAGGTTGACGCCCTGCTGAAACCAGTCGGCCCGGACGCGCTCGTTGACCGAATGAATCCCCTGCGTCTGGTAGAAGTCCACAGGAAAGGGCCAGACGCCGTAGGCATCAATGCCTCGAGCCCTGAGAAACCTCGAGTCATTCGACCAGGCCACCAGAATCTCCGTTCCCACGGGAACACCTGGATACTCCCGTTTCACCTCGCGGGCGATCAGGTCGAACATCGGTGTGTGGCGCGAGGTGAGAGGCGCTGGTCCGTTCGTCTCGAGCAGTTCGACTCGCCCCCCCATCGGTTCCACGATCCCGCGCAGCCATTCGATGCGTGGCAGCGGTTCCTCCTCCGGCAGATTGAACATGTTGACGCGCATGGAGGCCTCCTGTCCCTGGACTTGAACTCCTCCGAGCCACATCACGTTCTGCATCAGTTCCTTGTATCCGGACGACAGCAGCCAGAACTTGCCCGCCGCGACGGTGCGGTCGATGTCGGTGAGCAGCGGCTGCTGCTCGACACGCAGCGGCGCGACGTCGTGCAGAAACTCGCGTACCTCGGGCGAGATGCGCTCCGGATCGGGCGGGTTGATGAAGGGCTCCAGGCGCAGCCGGATGGCCTGCAACCCCTCCCGGCTCGCCGCGTGGATGATGAGTTTCACCGCCATCTTGGTGCCGATCTCGATCCCGAAGTAGCTGATGCGCTCCTGCTTGGTCTCGGTGATGCCCCCCTCATTGAGACAATAGCGAATCCCCTGGAAGATCTCCGGACGGTGGGCCAGAAGCCACTGCACCCCCAGGGCTCCGCCCAGTTCTTCGTCGGCAGTCGCCAGAAACACCAGGTCGTGTTCCGGCACCCGGCCGCTGCGGGCGACGTCGATGAAGGCTTCCAGCTCGCAGATGGCGATGCCTTTCATGTCGAGCGTGCCGCGACCGAAGACCTGGTTGGCCAGGACGGCGCCGGCAAATGGCGGTCGTGACCATCCGCGCAGCGTGGCGGGAACGACGTCGATGTGATTGAGCAGCAGCAGCCCGTCGCCTGGTTTCTTTCCGCGGATGCGGGCGTAGAGATTGCCGCGTCCCGGCGCTGACTCGATGATCTCGGATGCGATTCCGTTCCGTCGCAGCTCGCTCTGGAGAAACCGAGCTCCGGCAAGCTCTTTTCCAGGCGGATTGGAGGTGTCGATTCTGACGTAGCGCTGCAGCAGCTCGATTTCCGGAGTCATCCGGGTCGCTCGGGGAACGAAGGTCTCCGAGGCCATCTCATTGGCGACCCGCTGGTTGTGCAGGATCAGCGCGGTCAGCGCGATGGCGGCGGCAATGAGCAGGAGAACCGGGAGACCCCAGCGACGCATCACGGAGCGACCAGTTCGACGTGAGTGCCCAGCTCGTCGACCACGACGTGAACCGGTTCTTCGTAGGCCTCCAGCGGGTGAAAGGGTTCTTTCCGCCGGTAGAAGAGGACGATGCCCAGAAACAGCAGCGCGGTGAGGAGGGAGATGGCCAGCCCGATCTGGACCAGTTCGTTGCGGTAAGACATCTCGACGCGGTGCCGGCCGGGGGTGATGATCACGCCCTGATAGCCAATGTTGGTGATCACCGGCTGGACCCGAGCCCCGTCGATGTGGATCCGCCAGTACTTGTGCGGTGTGACGCTCATGACCAGGAACCCCTGGCCGACGCTCTCCACGTCGATCACCGCGTTGTTGGCGGTCTCCACGACCTTGCGGACCACACCCTGCCCGGGCACGAATCCGGGACGGGTCACGAAGGCCACGCGCTTGCTGTAGTTGCCGGCGGAGAGTTTGGCTGAGAAGTCTTCACGATCCTTGATGGTGACCAGCTGATCGGCGAAGTAGTAGCGCGGAAAATGCTCCCCCTCCAGAAAATGAATGGGGTTCGATTTCTTGAAGTCTCCTCCAGTGCGCTTCTTCTCCGCGTCGAAGTTCGCGTATTCGGCGCGATACCAGGCGTTCGACATGGCCATGAAGGGCTGCCACCAGTCGGCCCGGCCGGAGCGTTTGACGTCCCACACCGACTCGGTGAAGTCGATGGTGGGCAG
>JBDSGC010000251.1:0-6696 GCA_039919215.1 Thermoanaerobaculia bacterium
TGAACGACGTCGGCCGCATGTCGGAGCGCTGGTACGGGCGCCTCTCGCGCATCTTCAACCACTCCTTCACCCGCAAGCCCATCGTGCTCTACGCGAATTCGGCCGACTTCCAGCAGACCACCACCACGCCGGAGCTGCTCGGTGAAGGGACGGGCGGGTTCACCGATCCGATCATCAACCGCGTGGTCCTGCCCCTGACCGGATCCTACGCAGAAAACGACCACGTCCTCGGCCACGAGATGGTCCACGTGTTCCAGTTCGACATCGCTGCCACCCTGACGAACAATCGCCGCCGCTTCAATCTGGAGATGATGCCGCTGTGGATCGTGGAAGGCATGGCCGAGTATCTGTCCAAGGGCCGCATCGATCCGCTCACGGCGATGTGGGTGCGCGATGCCACCATCCACGACCGTCTGCCCGATCTGAAGAAGCTGACGCGAGATCCCCGCTACTTTCCCTATCGTTACGGCGAAGCGCTGCTGGCGTACATCGGCGGCCGGTTCGGCGACGACGCTGTGATCCGCTACTTCCTCGCCGCAGGCACGAGCACTCCAGATGCCGCCTTCGAGCGCGCGCTGGGCGTCAATTCCAAGCAGCTGTTCGCCGACTGGCAGGAATCCTCCCGTGAGCTCTACAACCCCATCGTCAAGGACCGACCGGCCAACGCCGGCACCCTGCTGATCGCACCCGTTCGCAAGGGAGCGCGCGGCACGCTCAACGTCGGCCCCGCGCTCAGCCCCGACGGCAAGTACCTGGCGTTCCTTTCCACCCGCGCCATTTTTGACATCGACCTGTACCTCGCGGATGCGACCACCGGGAAAGTCATTCGCCAGCTCGCCTCCGCCTCCCGGAATGCTCACTTCGAGTCGCTCCGATTCATCGATTCGGCCGGCGCCTGGTCGCCCGACTCCAAACGCCTGGCCTTTGTCGTCTTCGCCAAGGGTGACAACTATCTCGGGGTCGTCGACGTCGCCAGCGGGCGCGTCGACAACATCCGCGTTCCCGGTGTCGACGCCATCAACCACGTCGCCTGGTCCCCTGACGGTCACACCATCGCACTCTCCGGCCAGAAGACCGGCGTCTCCGACCTGTTCCTCTACGATCTCGACAGCCATGACGTCCGTCAGCTCACCAGCGACAAGTACGCAGACCTGCAGCCGGCCTGGTCGCCCGACGGCCGCAGCATCGCTTTTGTGTCCGACCGCGGCGCGGACGCCAGCCTGGATCAGCTGCGATTCACCGGCTTCCGAATCTCCACCATCGACATCGCATCGCGTGAGATCAAGACCCTTTCGCTGTTCGACCACGCCAAGAACCTCAATCCGCAGTACGCCCCGGACGGAAAGAATCTCTACTTCCTCTCCAATCCGGAAGGCGTGGCCGACATCTTCCGCTACTCATTCGAGGACGGCGCCGTGGGGCGCGTCACGCACGTGCAGACCGGCGTCACCGGGATCACCGACCTCGCTCCGGCCCTGACGGTCGCATCGCGCACCGGAGAGATCGCCTTCTCGCTGTTCGAGGACAACAACTACAACATCTACCGGCTCCCGGCCAATTCAGCCGCGCTCACCGTGGCCACCAAAACGGCTCCCGATTCCGCCCGCGCCGGCCAGCTTCCGCCCCTTCGCGGAACCGGCTCGGCCATCACCGCCTACCTCGATCAGCCGCAGGAAGGGCTTCCGCCCGCCAGCACCACCTATCCCGAAGTAGCCTACAAACCGAGCCTTCACCTCTCCTACCTCGGACCTCCGACCATCGGCGTTGCCGTAGGAACGTACGGTGCGGGGGCCGGCGGCAGTGTGAGCGCGTACTTCAGCGACATTCTGGGCGAACACAACGTCGGCCTGACGTTCCAGGGTGGTGGCAGCTCAGGCGTTGGTACATTCGGCGACCAGATCTCCGGCGAAGTCTTCTACCTGAACCAGAAACATCGTCTCAACTGGGGCGCCGACGTTACCCACCTTCCGTACATCAGCGCCTTCACCGGTGTGAGCCAGGCCCCCATCATCATCGATGGCAAGCGCTACATCGCGGACGTGATCCAGCAGCAGCGCGACATCAATCGTTTCGACGATGTATCGGGCCTGGTGCAGTATCCCTTCAGCCAGACCCGCCGCGTGGAGTTCTCGGCCGGAGTGCAGAGACAGTCGCTGAAATCCGAGATTGAATCGCTGTACGTCGTCAACAACCAGATCGTGGAACGCACTGTCGATCAGCTCTCCAATCCGGTCTCGCTGAATCTCGGGCACGTCTCCACCGCGTACGTCGGTGACAGCTCGATCTTCGGATTCGTCTCGCCCATCCGCGGCACGCGCTATCGCTACGAGGCGCAGGCTCTGACTGGCAGCCTGCACTTCGAGACGGGACTGGCGGACTATCGCAAATACATCTTTTTCAACCCGGTCACGTTCGCGGTTCGGGGGCTTGGATACGGTCGGTTCGGCAAGGACGCGGATGACCCGAGGCTCTCCCCGCTGTACATCGGCCAGAGCTCACTGGTACGCGGTTACGACATCGGATCGATCGGTCTCGATGAGTGCGGGACCTCGCGGACCGGCAGCCCGAACGACTGCCCGGTCTTCGATCGCCTGATCGGATCGCGCATCGCCGTGGCCGCCGCCGAGATTCGCGTTCCGCTATTCGGCACCAAGGAGTTCGGACTTCTCTCGGGATTCATCCCCACCGAGCTGGTGGGGTTCTTCGACACGGGCGTGGCCACCAACAGTGCGAAGGAGCGGCAGCGGCTGCAGGCTCTCGGCCACACCGAGGATCAGAAAGCAGTGAGCAGCGTCGGCGTCGGCGCCAGGCTTCTCCTCAGCTACATCCCCATCGAGGTCTACTACGCCAAACCCTTCCAGCGCCCGGGCAAGGGATGGGTCTTCGGATTCAACATCACCCCCGGCTGGTGACCAGCAAATCCAGCGTCTCTTCTGAAGAATTCGAGCAGCTCGTCGAGCAGGCGCTCGGCGAGCTGCCGAAGCGGTTCGCAGATCTTCTGGACAACGTCGCGGTGGTCGTGGAGGAAGAGCCATCGCCCAACGATCGTCGCATGCTCACCGCTCCACAAGGTGAGCTCCTGGGCCTCTATCGTGGGGTTCCCCTCACGGCGCGTCGCTACGACGCGCTGATGCTCCCCGATACGATCTCCATCTTTCGCGGTCCCATCCTGAGAGTCACCAGGGGACGCGAGGCGGCCATCCGCCAGATCCGCGAGACGGTGATCCACGAACTGGGACACTACTTCGGCTTGAGCGATCGGGATATGGGGCACGGATAAACCAGGATGAGCGTAGCGAACGTAGCGCCGGCTCCTTGCCGACCGTGGCGTCGGCTTCCAGCCGGCGCTACTGGGCGAACTCCAGCGCGCAGATGCCCGGCCCGCTTGAAACCTGCTCATTTGGTAGGGAATCCCTCACTCTATCCGGCGGTTTTGGACCACACTAAGTAGTGGTCACGCGACAATGGCAAACTCCCGGCGACGGGAGGGCGCAAAGCAACCGGTCTGGTCCGTTCCAGAAAGCGGTGCTACCGAACGTGATCCCGCAGTCGATGGGCGGGAAGGTTCCGGTGACCTCGGACAGGAGCCTCGCATGCGCATCCGACTGATCGCTCTGGTGTTGGCCGCCTCGGCTCTTACGGCTTCCTCTTACGCTGCGGATCGCCCCACTTCGCCCGTCAAACAGATCATGCCGCTGGCCAGCGCCGCCTTTCCCGTCTCGGCTCCTCACTACCTCACCGCGCTCATCAAAGACCGCCCCTCTTCGCCCGCTCAGCAATTGAAGCCGCTGGCGGCCGCTGCCTTTCCCATCCCCGTCCCGCAATACTTGACCGCCATCATCAACGAGGCTTCGCAGAAGTACGGCGTGGATCCGAATCTGATCGCCGCGATGGCCTTCCGCGAATCGCGCTTCGACTCGCGCGCAGTCTCGCGGATCGGAGCCCAGGGTGTGATGCAGCTGATGCCGAGGACGGCGCGGTCGCTCGGAGTTCAGGACTCGTTCGACGCGCGTCAGAACATCCTCGGCGGGACCAAATACCTCCGCGCGCTGCTGGATCGGTTCAACGGCGATTTCGATAAGTCGGTAGCGGCATACAACGCGGGACCGGAGCTGGTCGCCAAGGTCGGTCCCTCGGCCACGACCGAGGCAATCGAGTACCTCGCCGCGGTGAAGCAGTTCTATCAGGCGGCGTTGCGCGCGTTCTAAGCTCCGCCGTCTTCGGAGGAACACAGCAAATGAGCGCAGACCCTCGTTACCCCATCGGCAAGTACGAACGAAAAGACACGCTGACCGCGGAAGACCGGCGCTCCGCCATCGAAGCGGTGGCCGCAACCCCTGCCCGGCTGCGCGAGGCAGTCCAGGGTCTGAGCGAAGAGCAGCTCGATACTCCCTACCGCCAGGGCGGCTGGACGCTCCGGCAAGTGGTCCATCACCTGCCCGACAGCCACATGAACGCGTACACCCGGTTCAAACTCGCGCTCACCGAGGACACGCCGGAGGTCAAGCCGTATGACGAGGCGAAGTGGGCGGAGCTGATCGACTCGCAGGAGACGCCGATCGCCACGTCTCTGACTTTGCTGGATTCGGTGCACGATCGCTGGGTGCGGATTCTGCGCTCGCTTGGTGCGGAGGACTTCGCAAAAGCGGTGCGGCACTCCGAGCACGGCGTGATCAATCTCGACGCCCTGCTGGGTCTCTACGCCTGGCACGGCCGCCATCACGTCGGCCACATCACCGCACTGCGGCAGTCGCAAGGCTGGTAGCGAGCGCCGGCCAGCCAGCGGATTTTAGCCGGCGCAGCCGGCGAAAGACTGTAGCCCCCGGCTTCAGCCGGGGGAAACCGGGAACTTCCATTTCGCGAGCCCGCTTGAGCGGGCGACAGCACAGCGGATTGACTCTTCGGTGGTTCGCCAGATGACGCGGACCCCTTCTGTCGCCCGCTGAAGCGGGCTTCGCTGCATCGGGTCGGTGCGTTCCCCCGGCTGAAGCCGGGGGCTACAGTCTTCTGCCGGCTTCGCCGGCTCCAGTCAAGCCCTCGATGCACTCTGCATCGGAACGCGCGACGTAATCTGGGAAAGTGCGACCTCACTGTTTCTGGGTACTCCCGCTCCACCTTTGAACGATGCCCCAGGTCGATGCCTCAGGACGATGACCCTGCGCAAATTCGCCCGTCTACAATGCCCGCATGCCGACGTTCTTCGAAGCGCTCAACGAGCTGATGGCGGCGGAGACGCCCCTGGTCACGGTGACCATCGTCGACACTGCGGGGAGCGTCCCTCAGGATGCCGGCGCGAAGATGATCGTGACGGCGGCGGGACGCCACTTCGGAACGGTCGGTGGCGGAAAGGTGGAGACCAAGGCGATCGCTGAGGCGCAGCGCATGCTCTCGAACGAGATCGAGGAGACCACTCGATTTCTGCAGTGGAACCTGGCGAAGGATGTCGGGATGACCTGCGGCGGCGTGGTCCGTCTCTACTTTGAGTCGCACAACGCGCGGCGATGGCACATCGCAATCTTCGGGGCCGGTCACGTGGCCAACGCGCTGATTCAGCTGCTGGTCCATCTCGACTGTGAGATCACCTGCATCGATCCGAGAGCGGAGTGGCTGGAACGGCTGCCGGTCTCCCCCAAGCTCACGGCCATCCGCAGCGAGGACATGCCGTCGATGGTGGAGACACTGCGCGACGACACGTTCGTCGCTCTGATGACCATGGGCCACACCACCGACAAGCCGATTTTGATCGAGATTCTGCGCACCCGGAAGTTTCCGTACGTCGGCGTCATCGGCAGCGATGCCAAAGCGCACATCCTGAAGCGCGATCTCCAGGAGGCAGGTCTGCCGCCGGATGCGAACGAGGCGTTCTTCTGCCCTATCGGGCTGGCGATCGGGTCGAGCCACCCTTACGAGATTGCGGTGAGCGCGATTGCCCAGATGCTTTCGGTGCGCGACCAGCGGCAGCACGAACGCTCTCTTTCAGCCGGTCCAGGCTGATGGCCTCGGTCACCATGGCCCGCACGTTCTCCGAGACGTTGCCTTTGGCCTTCAGCCACTCGATCTGATCCGGCATCAACCAGACATTGATGCGCTGCGTTTTGCGGCCGCCTTCGTCCGGATCCTTTTTCTTGGCAGCCACGTTCACTCTCCGCTTGTGGAGTCGGCCGTGACGGCGACGCCGTCCGCGTAGGCTGCCTCGTCGGTCAGCAGCACCGAGATCCGCAGGATTTCGGCGACGCTCCAGGCCTGGGCGATGCACCCGCGCGGAGCGTGGGGCGCATCGCCGTCGAAGACCTCGGAGATCGATCCCACCCCTGCTTCGAGCAGGTGCGCCCGCATTCCATTCAAAGCGCGCCGGACCTGCTCCCGACCGCTTTCCCCACGGATGCGCAGCACGGCATCGGCGTACGGCCCGAGCAGCCAGGGCCAGACCGTTCCCTGGTGATAGGCGGAGTCGCGCTCGCGGGGAGTGCCCAGCAGTTTTCCGCGATAGCGAGGGTCTTCCGGAGAGAGGGTGCGCAAACCAACTGGCGTCAGAAGTTTCGATTCGCAGGTGTTGAGGATGGACTCCCCGCGGCGGTCTGCAAACAGGGGAAAGGGGAGCGAAAGGGTCAGCAGTTGGTTGGGGCGGACCGAGTCGTCCGTCGGCCCGACCACGTCGAAACAGCATTGCTTCGCCGGATTCCAAAATGCCGCTTC
>JBDSGC010000252.1:0-2833 GCA_039919215.1 Thermoanaerobaculia bacterium
ACCGCATCGACCTGATGACGTCGATCGACGGGATCTCTTTCGACGAAGTGTGGCGAGGAAGGGTGGCTGGCCGCTATGGGAAGGAGAACGTCGCCTATATCGGCCGCAACGATCTGATCCGCAACAAGCGCGCCGCCGGACGTCCGCAGGATCTGGCTGACGTCAGCTGGCTCGAGTAAGACTCCTGGAACACCCCCGCTTCTACGACATCCAGTTCGTGCCCGCCTCTTTGTTCCACTTCGTGGTCATCTTCTTCGACTTGGTCCAGAACTCGATCGAGCCGCGGCCGGTGATGTCGCCGACGCCGAACTTCGATTCGTTCCAGCCGCCGAAGCCGAATGGCTCGCGCGGAACGGGCACGCCGACGTTCACGCCGACCATGCCGGCGCTGGCGTTCTCCATGACGTAGCGGGCCACGCCGCCGCTCTCGGTGAAGACCCCCGCTGCGTTTCCGTAGCGCGATTTCTGCTGCACGCCGAGGGCTTCGTCTACGTTCTTCGCGCGGATGATCACCATCACCGGACCGAACACTTCTTCCTGCGCGATGCGCATGTCGGGAGTCACGTGGTCGATGAGCGTGGGCCCCACATAGAAACCCTCTTCTTTGCCGGCGACCACGTGGCCCCGGCCATCGACGAGGACTTTCGCTCCCGCTTTCTCTGCTTCGGTGATGTAGCTCTCGATGCGCTGCTTGGCCTCGCGGGAGATCACCGGCCCGAGGTTCACGCCCGGTTTCATCCCTTTGATGATGGCCACCATGCGCTCGATGATGTGATCGCTCTTGCCCACGGCCATCATCACGGAGGCGGCCATGCACCGCTGTCCGGCGCATCCGGCCATCGACGCCACCACGTTGTTGGAGGTCATCTCCGGCTCGGCGTCGGGCATGACGATGAGGTGATTCTTGGCACCGCCGAGGGCCAGGACGCGCTTGAGGTTGGCGGTGCCGCGGCGATAGACGATCTTGGCCACCTTCGTGGAGCCGACGAAGCTGATGCCTTCGATGCCGGGATGGTCGCAGATGGCCTCGACCGTCTCCTGGCCGCCGTGGACCACGTTGAACACACCGTCGGGCAGGCCCGCTTCACTGAGCAGCTCTGCAATGCGGCCGGCGCTGAGGGGAACCATCTCGCTCGGCTTGAGGATCATGCAGTTGCCCAGTGCGATGGCGTTGGGGATCGTCCAGTTGGGGACCATGTTGGGGAAGTTGAAGGGGGCGATGGAGGCCACCACTCCGATCGGATAGCGCTCCACGCGGCACTCCACACCTTTGCTCACCTCGAGCACTTCGCCGGCGCAGATCTGCGGCAGGGAGCAGGCGAATTCGGTCAGCTCCGCCGACTTCAGCACCTCGGCACGCGCTTCCCCGTCCATCTTCCCGTTCTCCTCGGTGACCAGCGCCGCCAGCTCGTCGATGTTCTGTTCGAGCAGCGTCTTGTAGCGGAAGAACACCTGAACGCGCTCCTTGATCGGAGTGGCGGCCCAGGCCGGAAAGGCCTTCTGCGCTGCTTTCACCGCACGATCGACTTCTGCGGCCTGAGAAAGCGGCACGCGCGAGATCAGGCTGCCGATCGCTGGATCGAAAACATCCAGCTGCGAGCGCGTTTCTGCGGCAACGAATTCTCCGCCGATGTAGTTGCGGATGGAGGGGTATTTGGTGGTGATGGGGGAGTCGGTGGCGGTCATGGCAATCTCCTGTTTCGCGAGCCGGCCAATGTACGACGTTTTGGGTTGCAGGTGAAGGTGGGGGCTCGCGTGACCCAGAGTCGCCGTCATCCTGAGGCCGGCACGGCCGGCGGCGTTGCTTCGCAAAGCGTCCGCCACCATTTTCGCCTCGCCCGCGTTCACTCGGCCCGCCTTTGATTGCGGACGACACGCGAGCGTGTCATCAGAAGCGGGGGCCGGGTGGGAGCGAGGATCTGCAATCATCAGGATGCTGCCCAGGAGAGTTGCGACGATGCAGATCCTTCGTCGTCTGCGCGGCTTCTAATGAAACACCCCACAAGGCCTCTCACGATCGAGTTCCTTCTCCCCGCCGCAGCGGGGAGAAGGTGGCCGAAGGCCGGATGAGGGGACGCTCATGAGTGCAGGAGAGCCCCTCACCCCCGCTTCGCGGACCCTCTCCCCGCTGCGGCGGGGAGAGGGAACTCGCGTGAGGATGTGTCATCGAGATTTCAACAGCAGTGCATCGCGCTGTTCCTAAGCTCGGGATGGGTTGTGAGGCGGCGCTCCATGCGGGGGAAGCCTTCGCCCCCCTTGACCCTCTGCCGACGCCCCTCCATGATTCGCACTCATGTCCGTCCTTCGTCAGCTCTTCGCGACCAAATCGCTCGACGACCTTCTTGCGGAAACCAAAGGGGAAGGCCAGCAACTCAAGAGAACGCTCGGCCCGGTCAATCTGATCGCACTGGGCATCGGAGCGATCATCGGCGCAGGCATCTTCGCCACGATCGGCACTGCTGCCGCCGGCGATCCGAACCGGCCCGGCGCCGGTCCGGCGCTGATGCTGTCTTTCGTGCTCACCGCCATCGTGTGCGGGTTCAGCGCGCTGTGCTACGCCGAGTTCGCCTCGATGGTTCCGGTGGCCGGCTCCGCCTACACCTACTCCTACGCCACGCTCGGTGAGTTCATCGCCTGGATCATCGGCTGGGACCTGATGCTGGAGTACGCCATCGGCAACGTGGCCGTGGCCATCTCCTGGGCCAACTACATGAACACGCTGCTGGAGGGCATCGGCATCAAGCTGCCGGACTGGCTGGCCATCGACTACCGCACCGCTTCGTTGAAGGTGCCAGCCGTCATCGCCCACGCCCCGCACATTCTGGGCATTCCC
>JBDSGC010000253.1:0-3850 GCA_039919215.1 Thermoanaerobaculia bacterium
TCTGCGTCTTCGCCACTCATGACGTGACCCGCGACCCGCCCTACTCGAAGATCGACCTGGTCACCTGCTGCAACGTCCTGATCTACTTCGATGCCGAGCTGCAGAAGAAGGCTGTGGCGCTCCTGCAGTACGCCCTGGCCCCTGGCGGTTTTTTGATGCTGGGAAGCTCGGAGAATCTGCGCGGAATGTCGAATCAGGTGGAGCCGGTCTCCACGAAGCCGTTGATCTATCGCAAGCAGGACTCGGCGAATCACGCTGCCCTGGAAACGAAGGCACGCTCGCCGGAACGGGTGGTCCTCTCGTCCGCGCCGCCGCTGGGGATCGCCGGAAGACGTTCGCAGGATGAGGACGCCTTTCTGGCGGCTCACCTCGCCCCGTGCGGTGTGCTCGTCAATGCGCAGATGGAGATCACCAGGATCCGCGGCGAGATCAGCGCGTTCGTGTCCATGGAGCCGGGTGATGCGACCCTCAACCTCATTCGCCTCCTCAATCATCAGGAACTGGTGGCGGAGTTGAGGCTGGCCATCCGCACCGCCTTCCGGGACCGGGAGACCGTCATCACGGAAGGGACTGTGGTGAACGACGGGGAGGCCCGGCGTCTCATCTCCTTTGAAGTGGTCCCCTACGCCGCCGCTCCACCGAGCCAGAGTCTCTGCTGGGTGCTCTTCCGCAGCTCGGCGGCTCCGACCGGCGCCAAAGCTGGCGGGTCGCGAAAGCGAACGGAAACCGACGGCTTGCGCCACGCGCTGGCCGCGGCGATCGAGGACCGCCGGCAACTGGGGGAAGACGCTGCGGCCGCAGCGGAAGATGCGCAGTCCAGCGACGAGGAACTGCGCAGCACCAACGAGGAGCTGGAAACGGCCAAGGAGGAACTGCAGTCGGCAAACGAGGAGCTGAACACGCTGAACGACGAGCTGCAGCTCCGCAACCACTCGCTGGGACGGATCAACGACGACATCGAGAACCTGCTGGGTGCGGTGGAGGTTCCCATCCTCTTCGTGGGCGTCGATCTGACGGTGCGGCGGTACAACGTCACTGCCGGCATGCTCCTCAACCTGCGGCCCGATTCGACGGGGCGGCCTCTTCGCGATTCGAAATCGATTCTCGATGTGGCCCTTCTCGAAAAGCTGGTGGGAGCGGTCATGGAAACGGGAGTTCCCGCCGACGTCGAGGTCCAGGATGGGGCGGGCGAATGGCGCCTGCTGCGCATCCGGGTCTACCGCACCCACGAGGGAGCAGTGGACGGGGCCATCGTTGCGGTGGTGGACATCAACCTGCTCAAGCGGAGCGTGCTGGCAGCGGAGGCAGCGACGCGAGCAGCGACCATGCTGGCGGAGGCAAGCGCGCTGCTGGCCTCGTCCCTCGACTACGAGACCACGCTGGAGTCTCTGGCCCGTTTGTCGACCAAAGACTTCGCGGACTGGTGCGCTGTGGATCTCGTGAACGACGATGGCTCCATCCGTCACCTCACCGTCTCGCACACCAATCCTGTCATGCGCGACCTCGCGCTGCAGTTCCAGCAGGCATCCTTCAGCGAAGGCGATCGCGCGCCAGGCGCTCCTCGGGCCTTGCGCCTGCGGGAGTCGGTACTCCTCGGCGATCTGGCCGAATCGGAGCTCACCGGCATCCCTCCCGAGGCCAGGATCACGCAACTGATCGGAGCCCTCGGTGTCCGCTCGCTCATCAGCGTGCCGCTCATCGTGCGTGACAAGGTGCTGGGAACGACCACGTTCTCCACATCCCGGCGCCGCTACGAACCGGTCGACCTCCAACTGGCCGAGGAGCTGTCGCAACGCGCGGCCCTGGCCATCGATACGGCCTTGCTCTTTCGCGATGCGGAGAACGCCAACCGCTACAAGGACCAGTTTCTGGGGACGGTCGCTCATGAGCTGCGCACCCCGCTGACCTCGATCCTCGGATGGGTCCAGCTGGCAGAAGCGAACCCGGATATGCGCGATGACGCGCTCGAGCGCGTCGCGGAAAGCGCCGAGGTCCTGCGCCTGTTCACCGAGGACCTGCTGGATGTGACGCGCATCCGTGAACGGAAGATGAGCCTGGAGCTGGCGGACATCGATCTGGCGGACGTCATCGCCTCGGCAATCGACATGACCACCCATACCGCGGCGGCGCGGCAGATCCAGCTCGATGTGAACGTCATTCAGGAGCGGGCGCTGGTGCGGGGAGATCGCGTCCGTCTGCTCCAGGTCGTGTGGAACCTGTTGAGTAACGCGATCAAGTTCACACCCTCGGCGGGCAGGATTGAGGTGCGGCTGGAGCGGGAGGAAAACGCCGCGCGGTTGTGCGTGCACGACAACGGCGAGGGCATTTCGCCGGACCTGCTGCCGCACGTTTTCGAGCTTTATCGTCAGGGCGATCAAGTGGTCAGCGGGACGCCCGGGCTTGGAATCGGCCTCTCCATCGTCGCGGAGATCGTGAAGCTCCACCGGGGGACGGTCAATGCGGAGAGCCGTGGGATTGGCTATGGCTCGACGTTCATCGTCACTCTGCCCATGCTCGATGCCGGTCCCGCGGAAGCGACCGTTCTGACGTCGAAGAAGCCCTCGTGACTCCGCCGTCATCACCACCGGCGGATTCCGGGAGAGCACGTTGACCCGCCAGATCGTCCGCGAGACCGCCGGGAAAGTAATGCGAAGCGACGACCTGGTCGACGGGGAGAAAGAAATCGCCGCCGGGATCCTCCGCGAGAATCCTCACCTCGGAAACCCTCACGTCGTCCAGTGTGACTGGTGCCATGAGACCCGAACCCTCTTCCGCGACGAGGACGACGGCCCCTTCAAGCGGACCTCCCACGGTTGGCGCTGCGAATCCTGCAACGTGCGCGCGGCCAGCCAGGAAATCAAAATCTGAATCGATCTCTTCTCCTCGAGTGTCCTTCTCCCCACGCACGGGGAGAAGGTCCGCGAAGCGGGGATGAGGGGTCTTGCATGGTCGGGTGAACTCCCCTCATCCGCCTTCGGCACCTTCTCCCGTGCCCGGGGAGAAGGACACGCGAGGGAGGGCACGGCCTTCAACGAGCTTCGATGAAACCATCAGACGCGGAGCGATCCCTCCTTGAGTGTCCTTCTCCCCGCGAACGGGGAGAAGGTCCGCGAAGCGGGGATGAGGGGTCCTTCTACGTCGCGAGAGCACCCCTCATCCGCCTTCGGCACCTTCTCCTCGTGCGCGGGGAGAAGGACACTCGATGGAAGAGCGCGGCCGTTGAAGAAAAAAAGTAGGGAAGAAGTTCGCTCCGAGAAGCCCCTACTTCCAGGGATTGTTCATGGCCGCCATTCTCGCGGCGATTTCCTGCTCGAGGTCCAGGGCCGTGAACATCCAGGTTTCGTAGGTGTCGGCGTCCTTGAGTTGCAGCATGCTCTTGCCGGTTTTCGGCGGGCGCACGCCGACGAAGGGGCCGCCTGCGTAGTCTTTCATGGGGACGCCCGGCTTGGCCTGCGTGGCGGGCTGGCCATTCGGCAGCGTCGGTTGTCCGACGCCGGGCTGGGTGGTGGGTCCGGTGGAAGTGGTGGGTGCGGTGCCTCCGATGGGGGGACGGTTGCCGGGACCGGGTACGCCCGGTGCGCCCTGCTGTGTTGCGGCGGCCTGCGGAATGATCAGCCAGTCCACCTGTCCGGTCAGAGGATCGATCATCTCGCTCTTGACCCCGCGCATGAAACGAGGAGAGCGCGCGTCTTTCAGTTGGGTGATGCTGGTGGGATAGATGCCGGCGTGTTTCTTGTTCCATTCGCGGCAGGCCCGGGCGTACTGACGCATGGCGAAAATGGTCTGGCGTTCGCGGTCCCGCTGCAGAATCGCGGACCACTGCCGCGGCACGGTGTAGGCGACGATGATC